>NZ_JBYCLG010000261.1:0-6072 GCF_057473785.1 Mycobacterium sp. TH-M103 | reverse complement strand
GCAGCGGCTTGTCCATCCGCGACGCGTTGCCACCCGATCGGGCGAAGATCTCGTCGACCGCCGACACCGCGCGCCACACCGCGCGCACCTGGGTGCGACGGCCCGCCGCCCGGTCGGCGAAGGACACCTCCTTGCCGGCGGCGACCATGTCATAGATCCGGTCGGCGTTGGCCAGCAGTTCCTGGCGGGCGGCGTTGATGTCGGCCGCGGCCTCGCCGACGGCGTACATGACGTAGGGGTCGTCCTTGATCGCCGTTCCGGTGGCGCCGACCCGCTCTCGCTGATAATCCAGGTGTGCGGCCAGCGCGCCTTCGGCGATACCGATGGTCGCCGCCGAGATCCCCAGGGGAAACATCGTCGACCACGGCATCAGATACAGCGGCTCGGTCATCCCCGCCTCGCGCTGGGCGGTGCCGTCCATCACCTTGGTCGCGTCCATGGTCCGGTAGGAGGGGACGAACGCGTCTTTGACGATGACGTCCTTGGAGCCGGTGCCGCGCAGGCCCACCACATTCCAGGAGTCCTCGACGATCTCGTAGTCCTTGCGGGGCAGGATCATGTGCAGCATCTGCGGCGGCATCAGCGGGATGCCGTTGGCGTCGCCGAGCATCGCGCCCAGGATGATCCAGTCGCAGTGGTCGGTGCCCGAGCTGAACTGCCAGCGGCCGTTGAACAGGTAGCCGCCGTCGACCGGCTTGGCCACGCCCTGGGGCGCATACGGGGAGGCCATCCACGTGTCGACGTCGTCGGCCCAGACCTCGGCACCCACCTTCGGGTCGGCGTAGGCCAACTGGTAGGGGTGCACACCCACCACACCGACGATCCAGCCTGCCGCCGGATCGAGGGCCGCGGTCGCCATGACCGTCTCGGCGAACTCGCGGGGGTGGACCTCGAAGCCCGCATAGTTCTTGGGTTGCAGCAGTCGAATCAGGCCGGCGGCCTTCATCAGCTTCACCGAGTCGTCGGTGAGCCGGCCGATTCGCTCAGCTTCTGCGGCCTGCTCGCGCAACTGGTCGGCCATCGCCACGACCCGGTCAAGTACCCGCTCGCTCATTTTCATCGTCCTTACGTGTGTGGGCTTAATGAATGGTTTACCGCAGTCCATGCGCCGACTCTCTGATGATCCCGATCAGCGGGCTGAAATGGGTCCAAATCGATGTGCGAATTGTTGCCGACGAAACGGCTGTTGCCGCCCGTACGAGTCGAGCTCGACGCCGGCGCCGGGCGTCACAAGCGCCGTCGCGCCGCCCGGTGCTCGGGAACGGACCCGTTCCGAGGTCGCGGAAATCCCCAACCTGACGGCGGTGAACAATGCCAGTGCGCGGCCCTGGCTGCGCGAGACCTCACCCGGCAACCCACGCTCGGGGGCGATGCCGCGACCCGTTGTCGACTTCGATGCCGGGGGTAGCGGCGTTGACGCTCACGAAGGCCGGCCCGTACCGGCATGGACAGGCTGGACTGGCGCGCTAGCGACCCGATCGTCCACGACGAAAGGCGGCCATCCGCCAGAGGTACTGCGGCAGGTGCATGGACGGCACCCGTCGCGGCCAGTCATCGGCACGGAAGTATGCGTCAGTGCCGCCGTCGACGAAAATAACGCTACCGCAAAGGAACTCGGCGGCATCCGAGAGCATGAAGACCATCCAGTCCGCAAGCTGTGCGGGGTCTCCGAAGCCGCCGACCGGCACGGGAAACGAGCGGATCGCCCTGGCCTCGCGCGGTGTGGCCAACTGCTTCTGTAACAGCGGGGTCATGATCGCGCCCGGCGCGATCGCGTTCAAGCGGATCCCCGCACCTGCCCACTCCGGTGTCACCGCGGTGCGCCGCACCCAACGTGAGAGCGCGATTTTCGACGCGCCGTAGGCCATCGACGGGGCGGCCGACCGAAACATGCGTACCGCCCGTTCAGCCCTGACCACATCGCGGTCCAGCAACGCGCGTACCGCGCGCCCCGGCACGGCCGGCATCGTGGTCGCCGAGTTGCTCGCGACGACGACCACCTTCGCGTTCCCCGCCGCCGTGAACGCAGGACGCCACGCCTCGGCCAATTCGACCACGCCGAGAAAATTCACCGTCAGGATCAGGGGCACACCGGTCGCACCGGGGGTAGGTCCGAGGCCCGCCGCCAGCACCGCGCCATCCAGTCGGCCGTCGCAGGCCTCGGACACCGCTCCGGACGCCGCCGTGCGCCCGTCCTGACTGGAAAGGTCGGCCAGCACATCGGCGTCCCTGATGTCGACACCGATCACGCGGTGGCCCGCTTCCCGGAGTTTTGCCGCGGCGGCACGCCCCATACCCGAAGCAGATCCGGTGACCGCGTAGACGCCCATATGCCCTCTTCCTACGCTTTCGCCAGAAGACCGGCGTCGACCACGATCTGGGTCCCGGTGATATAGCGGGCTTCGTCGGAGGCCAGGAAGACGACCACATTGCTGACATCGACGGGTTCGACCCACGGCACGGGTAGCAAGTGACGGGCGATGAGCACCTCCGCGGCGTCCTCTGCCGTCGGGTTGTCCAAGTCGGGGCGAAGGCGCCGGAACGTCGCGTCGTTGAGGACCATCGCGGTTCCCACTGCGCCGGGATGGACGGTGTTCACGCGGATACGTCGCGGCCCGAGTTCGTTGGCGAGTGTGCGCGCCAGTCCCACCACGGCGTGCTTGCTCGCGGTGTAATGGGCACTGTTCGCGGTGCCACGAATGCCGTTGGTGGAACTGATGATGACGACAGAGCCACCCCGGTCCCCGATGTGGGGCACGCCCGCCTTCACGGTGTGCCAGACGCCGGTGAGATTGACGTCCAGCACCTGCTGCCAACTCTGGGGGGTGATCTCCCACGTGGGAGCGCCCGCAGGATGAATCCCGGCATTGGCGACGACCACGTCGATGGGACCGAGCTCGGCGACGGCGGCATCCACCGCTGCCGTCACGGCGGGCAAGTCGCTGATGTCGGCCAGCCCCGTCGCGGCGCGCACGCCCCGCCGCGCGACGGCGGCGGCGGTTTCGGCGAGTTCGGCGGCCGCCGCGGGCGCATCCAGCGCGATGACGTCGGCACCCTCGTCCGCGAACCGCTCACAGTGGCAGCGACCGGTCCCTCGGGCGGCGCCGGTCACCAGGACGACGCGACCATGCAGACCTGACATCAAGATCCCTTGATCAGCGAGAATCCCTTGTATCCGGCCTCGGCGACCTCTTTGCAGATGTCGAGATAGACCCCGAACCCGCCGATGAACAGCATGAAGACCCGCGGCTTCCCGGGAACGTTGGCGCCCAGGTACCACGAATTGGCCTTCGTGAACAGGCTCGCCTCGGCCCGGCGGGCGCACTCGGCCACCCAGTCATCGACGGCCTGCGCGGTCGCCTCGATCGCCGTGTAGCCGTGGGCATCGAGGTAGGCGATGCAGTCGGCGATCCAGTTCACGTGCGCCTCGGCGTGCAGCACCATGTTGGCCAGCACGGCGGGAGCACCGGGGCCGCACACCACGAACAGATTGGGGAACCCGTCGGTGTTCAGGCCGAGATAAGACCGGGGCCCATCGCTCCAATAATCGCGCAGGTGCTTGCCGTTCCGGCCGACGATGTCGATCTTGTCCAGTGCGCCGGTCATCGCGTCGAAACCGGTGGCGAGCACGATCATGTCCAGGTCGTAGTGTGCGTCGGTGGTGTTGATCTTGGCGGCGTCGACGGAGACGATCGGTGTTTTGCGGACGCTGACCAGTTTTACGTTCGGGCGGTTGAAAGTCTGAAAGTAATTGGTGTCGGTGCAGATCCGCTTGGTGCCGATCGGGTGGTCGTTGGGGATGAGGAGTTCGGCCACCTCCGGGTCGTCGATCACGGCCCGGACCTTCTCCTCATAGAACTTGCGGGCCTCTTCATTGGCGGCCGGGTCGGTCATCTGGTCCGGGAAGGTCTTGGAGAAGAGCACACCACCCAGATCCCAGCGCTTCTCGAACGCCGCGCGTCGTTCCTCGGGTGTCGCCTCCATGGTCGGCTTGGGGTGCGCGACATGGGGGGAGCCGCCTGAGCTGCGCCATGACACCCGTCGCCGTTGCTCGTAATTCGCCTTGACCTCCGCGCGATCGGAGTCGGTGAGCGGGCGGTTGCCCGCGGGGACGCTGAAATTCGGGGTGCGCTGGAAGACATAGAGCTGTGACGCCTCTGCGGCGATGATCGGGATCGACTGGATACCGGAGGAACCGGTTCCGATGACCGCGACCCGCTTGCCGGCGAAGTCCACCGGCTCGTGCGGCCACGAGGCAGTGTGGTGCACCTCCCCGGCGAAGGTGTCCAGGCCAGGGAACTGCGGGGTCAGCGCCGCCGACAGGGGACCCGTGGCCATCAGGCAGAAGCGGGCGGTGACGCGCTCACCCGTGTCTGTCGTCACCGTCCAACGCAACTTGTGCTCGTCGAGCACCGCGGACGTGACCCGGGAGTTCAGTGTGACGTCCCGACGCAGATCCAATCGGTCGGCGACCCAGTTGATGTAGGCCAGGATCTCGGCCTGGGTGGCGTACTTTTCCGACCAGTCCCATTCCTGTTGCAGCTCGTCGGAAAACGAGTAGCAGTAGTCCACGCTCTCGACGTCGCACCGGGCACCGGGGTAGCGGTTGAAGTACCACGTACCACCGACGTCGGGTCCGGCCTCGAACACCCGGACGGTCAACCCGTCGGACCGCAGCCTGTGCAGCGCATACAAACCCGCGAACCCGGCTCCGACCACCACAACATCAATATCGGGAGCCACCAGCCGATCACCGCCACTTTTCACAGGGTCAACGGTAGATCCTGCGCGCCGGAGGCAGGTGAGGTATCCCGGTGACCGGACTCCGAGACGGCCGGCCTCCCGGCCATCGGAAAGGCATCGGCGGGCCGGCTCATCGCCCCGTCAGAATCGCTCCATGTCAGAACCCGGACGACATGACGCCGCTGTGCGCACCGACGCGGCGGCTGCTGCTGTCGAGGTGAACTTGGCCGGCGAGGTCCACCGATTGCGCTGGCCGCGCGACCAGTCACTCGTCGACACGATGCTCGACGCCGGAATCGACGTGCCACACTCGTGTCGTGAGGGCCACTGCGGCTCCTGTGTGGCGACCCTCGTCTCGGGTGAGGTGGACATGGCCTGTTGCGAGCTACTGGGACCCGAAGAGCGCGCCGAGGGTTTGATCCTGGCCTGCCAGGCCCGCCCGCTCAGCGATGATGTCCGCGTCGAGTTCTGATGCGGTATGAGTAAGCGTCTGGCGGGCAAGGTCGCACTGATCACCGGCGCAGCGCGGGGGATCGGACGCGCGCAGGCCGTGCGGTTCGCGCAGGAGGGCGCCGACGTCGTGGCGCTCGATGTGTGCGGGCCGGTCGACACCGTGGTGGTTCCGCACAGCACGCCGGCCGACCTCGAGCGCACGGCTTCGTTGGTCGCCGAAACCGGCGCGCGGGTGCACACCGAGGTCGTCGACGTCCGTGACCTCGCGGGCGTCCAGGCTGCCGCTGACCGCGGAGTACGGCAGTTCGGCGGGCTGGACGTTGTGTGCGCCACCGCCGGGATCACGTCGCGTGGTGCGGCGCTCGACCTCGACGAAGATGCCTGGCGCACCATGTTGGATGTCAACCTCACGGGTGTATGGCATACGTGCCGCGCCGGCGCGCCACACCTGATTGCGCGCGGCGCCGGCGCGATGGTCTTGACGAATTCCATCGCCGGATTGCGTGGCTTGGTCGGCGTGGCCCACTACACCGCCGCCAAGCACGGTGTGGTCGGGCTGATGCAGAGCCTGGCCAAAGAGCTGGCGCCGCACAATGTCCGGGTCAATTGTGTGCATCCCACGAATGTCGATACGCCGCTGATCCAGAACGACGCTGTGCGCAGCGCGTTTCGCCCCGACTTGGACCGGTCACCCACCCGCGCGGAATTCGCCGAAGCGGCGCTGGGCATGAACATGCTTCCAGTCCCTTGGATAGAACCCGTAGACGTCGCCAACGCATCGCTGTTCTTGGCGTCCGACGAGGCGCGCTACATCACCGCGGCGACCCTGCCCGTGGACGCCGGCGCCACTCAACGGTAGGAGCAATCATGCTCGAA
>NZ_JBYCLG010000260.1:0-21416 GCF_057473785.1 Mycobacterium sp. TH-M103 | reverse complement strand
GCTGTTCACCGCGCTGGGCGCGCTGCAGATCGAGAACCAGGCCCGTATTTGACACAGCGCCACGGTTCCCGGTCTGGGAGCCTCCTTCGGTCGCGGTGGCGCGACGGACTATCAGCAGGACCTCGCGAACTCAGACTTCATCGTCATCATGGGCTCGAACATGGCCGAGGCGCATCCGGTCGGCTTCCAGTGGGTGATGGAGGCCAAGGCCCGAGGGGCCGGGGTCGTCCACATCGACCCGCGGTTCACCCGCACCAGCGCGGTCGCCGACCGGCACGTGCCGCTGCGCGCGGGCACCGACATCGCCTTCCTCGGCGGGGTGATCAACTACATCCTGTCCAATGAACTGGACTTCCGGGACTACGTGACCGCCTACACCAACGCGTCGTTCATCCTCGACGAGGGCTACCGCGACACCGAGGACCTCGACGGGCTGTTCAGCGGCTACGACCACGACACCGCGTCCTACGACCCGGCGAGCTGGCACTACGAGTCCACGCACCACGGCGGCCGGGGCGGGGCGTCCGACAAGCAGCAGGGGGCACCGACGCAGCTGGGCTCCGGCGGGGCCGCGATCGAGGGCGCCGCGGGCGAGATTCCCAACGACCCGACGCTGCAGCACCCGCGCTGCGTCTACCAGGTCCTCAAGCGGCACTACGCCCGCTACACCCCGGAGATGGTGCAGCGGGTGTGCGGCGTGCCGGCCGAGACCTTCCTCCAGATCGCGCGGGCGTGGACGCAGAACTCGGGCCGGGAGCGCACCGCCGCGCTCGTCTACAGCGTGGGCTGGACCCAGCATTCGATGGGCGCCCAGTACATCCGTGCGGGGTCCATCATCCAGCTGCTGCTGGGCAACATCGGCCGCCCCGGCGGCGGGATCTTCGCGCTGCGCGGGCACGCCAGCATCCAGGGCTCCACCGACGTGCCGACGCTGTTCAACCTGCTGCCCGGCTACCTCACGATGCCGCAGGCCGGCCAGGAGACCCTGGCGGACTACCTCGAGAAGATCACCAGCAGCAACCAGAAGGGCTTCTGGCACAAGGCCGACACCTACATGGTGTCGCTGCTCAAGGAGTACTGGGGTGAGCACGCGACACCCGACAACGACTTCTGCTTCGACTACCTGCCCAGGATCAACGGCGACCACGGCACCTACCGCACGGTGCTGGACATGATCGACGGCACGGTGTTCGGCTACTTCCTGCTCGGCCAGAACCCGGCCGTCGGGTCCGCCCACGGGCGGCTGCAGCGCCTGGGCATGGCCAACCTGGACTGGCTGGTGGTGCGCGACCTCGTCATGATCGAGAGCGCCACCTTCTGGAAGGACGCCCCGGAGATCGAGACGGGCGAGATCTCGCCGCAGACGTGCCGCACGGAGGTGTTCTTCTTCCCGGCCGCCTCCCACGTCGAGAAGGCCGGCACGTTCACCCAGACCCAGCGCATGCTGCAGTGGCGGGAGAAGGCGGTCGACCCGCCCGGTGACGCCCGCTCGGAGCTGTGGTTCTTCTATCACCTGGGCCGGCGGCTGCGCGAGAAGCTGGCCGGCTCGACCGACGAGCGCGACCGCCCGCTGCTGGACCTGGCGTGGGACTACAAGACCGAGGAGGCCGAAGGTCCGAAGGCCGATGAGCCCTCGGGCGAGGACGTGCTGCGTCGCATGAACGGCATCGACCTGACCACCGGCAAGGCGGTGAACGGCTACACCGAGCTGAAGGCCGACGGCAGCACCGCGTGCGGCTGCTGGATCTACAGCGGGGTGTACGCCGACGAGGTCAACCAGGCCGCGCGGCGCAAGCCGAAGGAGCAGCAGGGCCCCTACGACAACGAGTGGGGCTGGACGTGGCCGGCGAACCGCCGGGTGCTCTACAACCGGGCCTCTGCTGACCCGGCGGGGCGCCCGTGGAGCGAGCGCAAGAAGCTGGTGTGGTGGGACCCCGAGCGGGGCGAGTGGACCGGCCACGACATCCCCGACTTCGAGCTGCACAAGCCGCCGGACTACCGCCCGCCCGAGGGCGCGGTGGGGGTGGAGGCGCTGCGCGGCGACGACGCGTTCGTCATGCAGGCCGACGGCAAAGGCTGGCTGTTCGCGCCCAACGGGCTGGCGGACGGCCCGCTGCCCACTCATTACGAGCCGCACGAGTCGCCGGTGCGCAACGCGCTGTACACCCAGCAGGGCAACCCGGCGCGAATCGTCTACGGCCGCAGCGACAATCCGTCGAACCCGTCGCCGCCGGAGGCGCACGGCGAGGTGTTCCCGTTCGTGTTCACCACCGCCCGGCTCACCGAGCATCACACTGCCGGCGGGATGAGCCGCCAGCTGCCCTATCTCGCCGAGCTGCAGCCTGAGCTGTTCGTCGAGGTGTCCCCCGAGCTCGCGCGCCTGCGCGGGCTGACGCACATGGACTGGGCGCACGTCATCACCAGCCGCACGGCGGTGGACGCGAAGGTGTTCGTGACCGACCGGATGAAGCCGCTGCGCATCGAAGACCATGTCATCCACCAGGTTTGGATGCCGTATCACTGGGGCTACGCCGGCCCGGTCGAGGGTGACGTGGTCAACGACCTGCTCGGGGTGGTGCTGGACCCGAACGTGTTCATCCAGGAGAGCAAGGTCGCCACCTGCGACGTGCGGCCCGGGCGGCGGCCCCGCGGACCCGAACTGCTGGCCTACATCGCCGACTACCGCAACCGCGCGGGCATCACCACCGAAACGGGTACTCATGTGGACACCACCCGGCCCGACCCGGTGGCCCATGTCGAGCCGGGGGAAACGCCTTGAGCGACAACAGCTTCTACGGCGAACTGCCCGACCCCGCCGGCAACGCCGGGTACGCCGCGGATCATCCGCCGCGGATGGGCTTCTTCACCGACACCTCGGTGTGCATCGGCTGTAAGGCCTGCGAGGTGGCGTGCAAAGAGTGGAACTCCGTGCCTGACGACGGCTTCAACCTGCTGGGGATGTCGTTCGACAACACCGGCATGCTCGGCGCCAGCACGTGGCGCCACGTCGCCTTCATCGAGCAGGAGCGTCCGCTGGGACAACAGGACCCGGACGTCGCGGGATCGGAGACCGGCCCTTCGGGTACCGGCGAGTCGGCCGAGATCGCGACGGCAGCAATCGAATCCATGTCGCGCGGCGGTGGGAAACTCGGCAACGCCCCGGTGGACCTGGACTTCCCGAAGTTCGCGCGCCCCGGCGACGCGACCGGCGCGGAATCGCGCACCGACTTCCGCTGGCTGATGAGCTCCGACGTGTGCAAGCACTGCACCCACGCGGGCTGCCTGGACGTGTGCCCGACGGGCGCGTTGTTCCGCACCGAGTTCGGCACCGTCGTTGTGCAGCAGGACATCTGCAACGGCTGCGGCTACTGCGTGTCCGGCTGCCCGTACGGGGTGATCGACCGGCGCGAGGGCGACGGCCGCGCATGGAAGTGCACGCTGTGCTACGACCGGCTGCGGGACGGCCTGGAACCGGCGTGCGCCAAGGCGTGCCCCACCGACTCCATCCAGTTCGGTGTCCTCGACGAGCTGCGTGAGCGCGCCGCCCGCCGCCTCGACCAGTTGCACGGGCTCGGGGTCGGTGAGGCGCGACTCTACGGCCACGACCCGAACGACGGGGTGGGCGGCGACGGCGCGTTCTTCCTGCTGCTCGACGAGCCCGAGGTGTACGGCCTGCCCCCGGACCCGGTGGTGCCCACCCGCGACGCGCCGGCCATGTGGCGCTACGCCGGGATCGCGGCCTCGGCGCTGGTGGCCGCCGCGGTGTCGTCGTTCCTGGGGCGGGGCCGGCGGTGAGGGAACAGCGCAGCGAGGCGGGCGCGCAGGACGTCCACGCCCAGACTTTCTCGCGCGGTCGGGGTAGCGGCGGGGGCCGTGAGCAGCTCGCCGTGCCGCGCGCCGAGTTCCGGTCGTACTACGGGCGTGCGGTGCTCAAGACGCCGGTATGGGAGTGGAAGATCGCCGCCTACCTGTTCGCCGGGGGCCTGTCGGGGGGCTCGGCGCTGCTGGCCGCCGGGGCCGACCTGACCGGCCGGCGCGAGTTGCGCCGCGTGGGGCGGGTCGGGGCGCTGGCCAGCCTGGTCGCCAGCATGTACTTACTCATCGCCGATCTGGGCCGCCCCGAGCGGTTCCACCACATGCTGCGGGTGGCCAAGCCGAGTTCGCCGATGAGCGTGGGCACCTGGATCCTGTCCGCCTACGGTCCCGGCGCCGGGCTGGCCGGGGCCGCCGAGCTGATGCCGTCGGCGCTGCGAGGGTCCGCGCCCGGCCGGCTGCTGGCCGCCTCGGCGCGCCCGGCGGGGCTATCGGCAGCCGCTTTCGCGCCGGGGGTCGCGTCCTACACCGCGGTGCTGCTGTCGCAGACCGCCGTCCCGGCCTGGAACGCCGCACACCCGTACCTGCCGTTCGTGTTCACCGGGTCGGCCGCGGCCAGCGGCGGCGGGCTGGGGATGCTGCTGGCGCCGGTCGCCGAGGCCGGCCCGGCCCGCCGGCTGGCCGTCCTGGGCGCCGGCCTCGAGGTCGCGGCGTCGCGGCTCATGGAGCGGCGCATCGGTCTGGCCGCGCAGGCCTACACCAGCGGCAAAGCACACCGGCTGCGCAAGCCGGCCGAGTACCTGACGGTCGCCGGGGCGCTGGGCGCGGTGGCGGGCGGACGCAACCGCGGTGTCGCGGCCCTGTCCGGGCTGGCGCTGCTGTCCGGCAGCGTGCTGCAGCGGTTCGGGGTGTTCGAGGCCGGGGTCGAATCCACCCGCGACCCGAAGTACGTCGTGGTGCCGCAGCGGGAACGGCTCGACGCCGGCCGGCCGGCCCGCGGCGACGACCGGGGACCGCAGTTCCCGCGGGTCGTTGCGGCGGCGCGGGCCGCGCGCGGCGCCGCGGCGCGCGTCATAGGCGCTCTTTGACCGCCGCGGACAGGCGGGCGCCGTCGGCCTTGCCGGCCGCGATCGCGGTGGCCGCCTTCATCACCATGCCCATCTGCTTCATGCCGGGCCGCTCGCCGATCTCCTCGGCGACCTGGGCGATCGCGGTGTCGGCGACGTCGGCCACCTCGGCCTCGGTCAGCTGGGTGGGCAGGTACTCGTCGATGACCCGGGCCTCGGCGTGCTCGTTGGCGGCCAGGTCGCCCCGGCCGTTCTGGGTGTAGATCTCGGCGGCCTCGCCACGCTTGCGGGACTCCCTGGTCAGCACCTTGAGGACGTCTTCGTCGGTGAGTTCCTTGGCCTGCTTGCCGGAGACTTCCTCGGTCTGGATCGCGGCCAGCAGCATGCGCAGCGTCGCGGTGCGCAACTTGTCCTGCGCCTTCATCGCCTGGGTCAGGTCCGCCCGGATCCGGGCCTTGAGTTCCGCCATGTCTGGAACGGTACGCGCCACGGCCAACCGGGAGATTGCGACACCGAGATTGAGAAATGAACCGGCCGCCGACAGGATGGAGGCCATGACGAACGATGGGTGCGGCCGCTTGGGCTACTTCGGCTCCGAAGGCCACCGGGCTTGGTGAACGCGCCCCCGCCCGGCCCCCGGTACGGCTACGGCTCCCCGTACGGCTACGGCTCCCCATACGGCTCCCCATACGGCTATGGCCCGCAATACGGCTCCCCGTACGGCTATGGCCCGCCGCAATACGGTTCCCCGTACCGGCCGCCGGCGATCGTCAAACCCGGGATCATCCCGCTGCGGCCGTTGACCCTGAGCGAGATCTTCAACGGGGCGGTCGGCTACATCCGCGCCAACCCGCGGGCCACGCTCGGACTGACCGCCTCGGTGGTCGTGGTCATGCAGATCATCACGCTCGTCGCCACGCTCGGGCCCCTGACGGCTTTCGGCGGCGCCACCGCCGGGCAGCCGGACGAGCCGAGTTCCGCGGTCGTGGGCGCACTCCTGGCGTCGATTGCCGCCGGCCTGCTGGTCACGTGGCTGGGCGGCATGCTGCTGTCGGGCATGCTCACCGTCATCGTCGGGCGCGCGGTCTTCGGGTCGACGATCACCATCGGCGAGACCTGGGCCAGGATTCGCGGGCGGCTGCTTCCCCTGCTCGGACTGGCGATGCTGGAGGCCGCCGCAGTGGCCACCCTCGGCGGCCTGGCGGCGGTCGCGGCCGCGGTGCTGGCGGCGGTCGGCAGCGGGGCGGCGGCGATCGTGTTCGGGTTCCCGCTGCTGTTGGGGATGCTGGCGCTGCTGGTCTACCTGTACACGGTGGTGCTGTTCGCGCCGGTGCTGATCGTGCTGGAGCGGCTGCCCGTCATCGACGCGATCACCCGGTCCTTCGCGCTGGTCCGCAACGGCTTCTGGCGGGTGCTGGGCATCCGGACGCTGACGTTCGTCGTGGCCACCGTCGTCGCGAACGCGATCGCCGCGCCGTTCAGCATCGCGGGCCAGCTGGTGCTGGCCCAGGGCGCGTCCACCGCCGTGCTGGTGCTCGGTACCGCGATCGCCACCGTCGGGTCTACGATCGGCCAGATCGTCACGGCCCCGTTCAACGCCGGGGTCGTCGTGCTGCTCTACACCGACCGCCGCATGCGCGCCGAGGCGTTCGACCTGGTGCTGCAGACCGGGGCCGCCGGCGGGCCCTATGCATCCACCGACAACCTCTGGCTGACCCGGCCCGCGTAGAGGCCGAGCGAGGACCATCACACCGTGCCTTCCATCGACATCGACCGCGATGCCGCCCACCGGGCCGCGCAGGCCGAGCTGGACAAGCCGGTCTATTCCCGGGGCTCGGCCTGGCAGCAGCTGTCCGACTGGATCAACGAACAGCTGTACCGGCTGCTGGAGAAGACCGCGTCGCTGCCGGGCGGATGGTTCACCGCCGCGGTGCTGTTCGTCCTGCTGGCGGTCGCGGTGGTCATCGCAGTCCGGGTCGCGCGGCGCACGCTGCGCACCCGCCGCAGTGGGGTCGCGCTGTTCGCGGCCACGCAGCTCACCGCCGCGCAGCACCGCGCGACCGCCGAAGGCTTTGCCGCCGAAGGCGATTGGGCCGCGGCGATCCGGCACCGGCTCCGCGCGGTCGCCCGCCAGCTCGAGGAGACCGGGGTGCTCGGCGCGACTCCCGGGCGGACCGCCAACGAGCTGGCCCGCGACGCCGGCGCCACACTTCCCCACCTGGCCGGTGAATTATCCCGGGCGGCAAACGCTTTCAACGATGTCACCTACGGCGAGCGACCCGGCACCGAGCCCGAGTACCGGATGATCGCCGACCTCGACGAGCACCTGAGGTCACGCTCGCCGGCCGGTGCCCCCGCGGCGCCGGCGGCCGGCACCGTCGAGTCCTGGGCGCGGGTCCGGTGACGGCGGCACCCGGGACCGCAGCGCAGCGCCGACGCACCTGGCGCTGGGCGGCGCTGTCGCTGCTGGTCATCGCGGCCGTCGCCGGCGTCGGCGCCTACCTGACCGCACCACGGTCCGGAGCTCCGATGGATCCGGCGTCGACCGCACCCGACGGCGCCCACGCCCTGGTGACGCTGCTACGCGACAACGGTGTCGAGGTCGTCGTCGCCACCGGCATCGCCGACGTCGAGCGGGCCGCGCGCCCCGCCACCCTGATCCTGGTGGCGCAGAGCCAATACCTGACCGACCCGGTGCTGGACGAACTGGCCGGCGCCCCAGGCGATCTGCTGCTGGTCGAGCCGACGGCACGGACCCGCGAGGCGCTGCTGCCCGGCGTACGCAAGCAGCCGGCGCCGAAAGGCTTCGACAGCAGCCCGGACTGCACGCTGCGCGAAGCCGACCGGGCCGGAGCGGCGCGCTTCGGGCCCAGCGACAGCTACCGGGCCGACGCCGGCAGGGCCGTGACGAGTTGCTACGGCGGGGTGCTGATCCGGTTCCGGGCCCACGGCCGGGCCGTCACCGTGGTGGGCAGCGCCGAGTTCATGACCAACGGGGGCCTGCTGCGGGCGGGCAACGCCGCGCTGGCGATGAACCTCGCCGGCGACCGGCCCCGCCTCATCTGGTATGCGCCCCAGCACTTCGAGGGTGAGAACTCCTCCACCACTTCGCTTTTCGGCCTGATCCCCGGCAACGTGACCTGGTTGCTCTGGCAGCTGTGCCTGGTGGTGGCGCTGGTGGCGTTCTGGAAGGGCCGCCGGCCGGGCCCGCTGGTGACCGAGGAGTTGCCCGTGGT
The DNA here is from genome assembly GCF_057473785.1 of Mycobacterium sp. TH-M103. Taxonomy (NCBI): domain Bacteria; kingdom Bacillati; phylum Actinomycetota; class Actinomycetes; order Mycobacteriales; family Mycobacteriaceae; genus Mycobacterium; species Mycobacterium sp. TH-M103. The sequence continues at coordinate 13,300 of NZ_JBYCLG010000260.1, read as the reverse complement.
GGTGCGCGCGTCGGAGACCGTCGAGGGCCGCGCCCGGCTGTACCGGTCGCGCCGGGCCCGCGACCGGGCCGCCGCGGCGCTGCGCCTGGCCACGGTGCAGCGGCTGCTGCCCCGGCTCGGGCTGGGCGCGGGCGCGCCGCCCCCGGCGGTGGTGGCGGCCGTCGCGCAGCGCGGCCGTGCCGACGCCGGACTCGTCGCCCACCGGCTCTACGGCCCACCCCCGGCCACCGACGACGAACTGCTACAACTTGCCCGTGCGCTCGACGACATCGAAAGGCAGGTCACCGCATCGTGACACCCCCCTCCCCCGCCCAGACCCCCGCCGCTGACCCGGCCCGCGAGGCGCTGCTGGCGCTGCGCGCCGAGCTGGCCAAGGCCGTCGTGGGACAGGAAGGGGTCGTCAGCGGCCTGGTGATCGCGCTGCTGTGCCGTGGCCACGTCCTGCTGGAAGGCGTTCCGGGAGTGGCGAAGACGCTGCTGGTGCGGGCGCTGGCCGCGGCGCTGCGACTCGATTTCAAGCGGGTGCAGTTCACCCCCGACCTGATGCCCGGCGACGTCACCGGTTCGCTGGTGTACGACGCACGCACCGCCGCGTTCGTGTTCCGGCCGGGCCCGGTGTTCACCAACCTGCTGCTGGCCGACGAGATCAACCGCACCCCACCGAAGACGCAGGCGGCGCTGCTGGAGGCGATGGAGGAGCGTCAGGTCAGCGTGGAGGGCGAACCCAAACCGCTGCCCGATCCGTTCATCGTCGCCGCCACCCAGAACCCGGTCGAATACGAGGGCACCTACCAGCTGCCCGAAGCCCAGCTGGACCGCTTCCTGCTCAAGCTGAACGTCACGCTGCCGCCGCGCGACGCCGAGATCGTCATCCTGGGCAGGCACGCGCACGGCTTCGACCCCCGCGACCTGTCCGCGATCAAGCCGGTGGCCGGGCCCGCCGAACTGGCGGCCGGCCGCGCCGCGGTGCAACGGGTGCGGGTCGCCGACGAGGTACTCGGCTACATCGTCGACGTCGTGGGGGCCACCCGCATCTCCCCCGCCCTGCAACTGGGCGTGTCGCCGCGGGGGGCGACTGCGCTGCTGGCCACCGCCCGGTCCTGGTCGTGGCTGTCCGGCCGCGACTACGTCACCCCCGACGACGTCAAGGCCATGGCCTCCTCGACGCTGCGGCACCGCCTGATGCTGCGGCCGGAAGCCGAGCTGGAGGGGGCCACCGCCGACGGCGTGCTCGACGGGATCCTGGCCTCGGTTCCGGTGCCCCGCTAGTGGTCCTGACCGGACGCACCGGCCTGGTAGCACTGCTATGCGCCCTGCCGATCGCCGTATCTGACTGGCCGGCAAGGGCTTTCGTCGCCCTGCTGGCGGCTCTGGTCGCCGCGGTCGCCGTCGACGTCGGGATGGCGGCCGGCACCGGGGGGCTGCGGTACACCCGCCCCCCGGACGGCTCGGTGCGGCTCGGCCAGGAGGTGGACGCGGTCCTGACGGTCCACAACGACGGCCGCCGCCGGTTCCGCGGCCAGATCCGCGACGCCTGGCCACCCAGCGCCCGCGCGCAGCCGCGCGTCCATCCCGTCACCATCGGGGCCGGGCAGCACCTGCTGATCCGGACCCGCCTTCGGCCGGTGCGGCGCGGCGACCAGCGTGCGGCGGCGGTCACGGCCCGCTCGATCGGCCCGCTGGGGCTGGCCGGGCGGCAAACCTCGCGGACGGTGCCCGGCCGGGTGCGGGTGCTGCCGCCGTTCCTGTCCCGCAAGCACCTGCCGTCGCGGCTCGCGAAGCTGCGCGAGATGGACGGGCCGCTGCCCACGCTGATCCGCGGCCAGGGAACCGAATTCGATTCGCTGCGCGAATACGTCGTCGGCGACGACGTGCGCTCGATCGACTGGCGCGCCACCGCGCGCCGCGCCGACGTGGTGGTCCGCACCTGGCGGCCCGAACGCGACCGCCGGGTGGTGCTCGTGCTCGACACCGGGCGCACGGCCGCCGGCCGCGTCGGCGTCGACCCGACTTTGTCCGATCCCGGCACCGGACCGGCGGGCTGGCCGCGACTGGACTGGGCGATGGATGCCGCCCTGCTGCTCGCGGCGCTCGCGATGCGGGCCGGCGACCACGTGGACTTCCTGGCCCACGACCGGGTGAGCCGCGCCGCGGTGGTCGGGGCCTCCCGCACCGAACTGCTCACCCAGCTGGTCGAGGCGATGGCACCGCTGCAGCCGACGCTCGTCGAAACCGACTGGCGTGCACTGGCGTCGGCGCTGGTTCGGCGTACCCGGCAGCAATCCCTGGTGGTGCTGCTGACCGATCTCAACGCGACCGCGCTCGAGGAGGGGCTGCTGCCGGTGCTGGGGACGTTGTCGGCCCGCCATCACCTGATGGTCGCGGCGGTCGCCGATCCGCGCGTCGACGAGATGGCCGCCGGGCGCGCCGACGCGGCCGCGGTGTACGACGCCGCGGCCGCCGAGCGTTCCCGCAACGAGCGCCGCGTGATCGCCGCCCGGCTGCGCGGCAGCGGGGTGGAGGTCGTCGACGCCGTGCCCGCCGACCTGGCGCCCGCCCTCGCCGACCGTTATCTGGCGATGAAGGCCAGCGGGCGGCTCTAGCCCGTCGGGACCACGTCCGGGGCGTCCTCGATGTCGCCGGACTCCCCGGCTTTGGCCGCGCGGCGGCCGAAGTAGACCACGTAGGACAGGAACGCCACCTCGGCCAGGACACCGATGCCGACCCGGACGGCCGTCGGTAGCGGCGACGGCGTCACCAACGCCTCGATGAGCCCGGACACCAGCAACACCGCGACCAGTCCCACGGCGACCGACACGACGGCCCGGCCCTGCTCGGCGAGCACCTGACCGCGTGGCCGGTCCCCCGGCGAGATCACCGACCAGCCCAGCCGCATTCCCGTCGCGCCCGCCAGAAACACCGCGGTGAGCTCCAGCAGCCCGTGCGGGGCCAGCAGGCCGAGCAGGACACCGCCCTTGCCCGCGTTGAACATCAGGCCGGCGATCAGGCCCACGTTGGCGGCGTTCTTGAACAGCACGATCGGGATCGGCAGCCCCAGCAGCACCGACAACGCGATGCACTGCGCGGAAACCCAGGAGTTGTTCACCCACACCTGCAGCGCGAACGCCGCCGCGGGGTGCGCGCTGTAGTACGAGGCGACGTCGTGGTTGACCAATTCGTCGATTTCGCTTGGTGTTCCGACCGCCGATTGCACCTCGGGATTCGCCGACACCCAGAATGCGATGGCCGCCACGACCGCGAGGAACACCACCGCCGTGCCCAGCCACCACCGCCAGGTGCGATAGGCGACCACCGGGAAGGAGACGGTCCAGAACCGGACGAACGTCCTGCTCAGCGGCGCGTGCGCGCCGGTCACCACCGAGCGCGCGCGTGCCACCAGGCTCGAGAGCCTGCCGGTCAGCAGCGAATCCGACGACACCGACCGCAGGATCGACAGGTGGGTGGACACCCGCTGATAGAGCTCGACGAGCTCGTCGACCTCCGCGCCGGTCAGCGACCGGCGCCCCTTGACCAACCGGTCCAGCCGGTCCCAGGTAGCGCGATGGGTCAGCACGAATGCGTCGACGTCCACCCTGGGCAGGGTACCGTTCGGTGTTATGTCGGAGGTGGTGACCGGGGACGCCGTGGTGCTCGACGTGCAGATCGCCCAGTTGCCCGTGCGGGCCGTGAGCGCACTGATCGACATCGCGGTGATCTTCGTCTGCTACGTGTTGGGACTGCTGCTGTGGGCCGCCACCCTCACCCAGTTCGACAGCGCGCTGACCGCCGCCATCCTGATCGTCTTCACGGTGCTGGTGATCGTCGGGTACCCACTGATTTTCGAAACCACCACGCGGGGAAGGTCGGTCGGCAAGATCGTCATGGGCCTGCGGGTGGTGTCCGACGACGGTGGCCCGGAACGATTCCGGCAGGCCCTGTTTCGCGCGCTGGCATCGGTCGTGGAGATCTGGATGCTGGCCGGCAGCCCCGCCGTCATCTGCAGCATCCTCTCGCCGCGGGCCAAACGCATCGGTGACGTCTTCGCCGGCACGGTGGTCGTCAGCGAACGGGGACCCCGGATGGCGCCGCCGCCCGCGATGCCGCCGGCGCTGGCGTGGTGGGCTTCGTCGCTGCAGCTCTCGGGCCTGGACGCCGGCCAAGCGGATGTGGCTCGCCAATTTCTCGGCAGGGCAACGCAACTCGATCCGAGCCTGCGCCAGCAGATGGCGTACCGGATCGCCGGCGACGTCGTGTCACGCATCGCCCCGCCACCCCCGCCCGGCGCGCCGCCGGAACTCGTGCTCGCCGCGGTCCTGGCCGAACGGCACCGTCGCGAACTGGCGCGCCTGCGACCGCCCGACCCACCGCCGTGGGGCTACGGGCCGCCGGGCGCCCCGTGGCCGCCGCAGGGGCCGCCGCCGGGCGGGTTCGCTCCGCCGCGCTGATCGCGCGTCGTCCACCACCGCCGCTCCACTATTGCCGCTCTGCCGGGCGGACGTGGCCCCCGCACGCCTCCGACGTTGCATCGCGTTAGGTCGCGATATATCGTTATATATCGGAGCGCATGACCGTCGCTTCACTCACCAGACGTAAGGACACACAATGAACCACCCCTTCACCCCGGGCAGCGGCCCGTTCGGCGACCGGCCCGGACCGGGCTTCGGATTCGGCCCCGGCCCGGTTCCCGGTGTCGGGCCCGCACAATGGCGGGCCCTGCGCGGTGCCAGGCGGCACGCCCGGCACGAGTTCCGCGAGCACCTTCGCGACCACGCCGGCGACCATGGCGGGCCGATGGGCTTCGGCCCCGGCTTCGGTCCGGGCTTCGGCCCCGGCTTCGGTCCGGGCTTCGGCCCGGGCTTCGGTTTCGGACCGGGCGGGCGGCGCGGCGGCGGGCGGCGCGGCGGCCCCGGCCGCGGACGTCGCGGCGACGTGCGGGCGGCCATCCTGGCACTGCTGGCCGAACGGCCCATGCACGGCTACGAGATGATCCAGCAGATCGCCGAGCGCAGCAGCGGGATCTGGAAGCCCAGCCCCGGGTCGGTGTACCCGACTCTGCAATTGCTGGACGACGAAGGCCTGATCGCCGCGAGCGAAACCGACGGCAGCAAGAAGCTTTTCGAGTTGACCGACGAGGGTCGCGCGGCCGCCGAGAAGATCGAGACCCCACCGTGGGACGAGATCGCCGAAGGCGCCGACCCCGGCCACGTCAACCTGCGGGCCGCCGTGGGCCAGTTGTTCGGCGCGGTGGCGCAATCCGCGCACACCGCCACCGCCGAACAGCAGCAGCGCATCGTGGAGATCGTCAACAATGCGCGCCGGGAGATCTACGGAATCCTCGGCGAGGACTGAGTTCCCAGCCCCCTTGACCGCGAGCGTGCGCAGATGTACGTCCGTACCGGCGTGTCGCCGTACAGACACGCACGCTCGCGGTTAGGGAATCTCCACCCAATCCAGGCTGCGCTGCACCGCCTTTCGCCAGCCCGCGTAGGCGGCGGCGCGCCGGTCGTCGTCCCAGGACGGCGTCCAGCGCCTGCCCTCGCGCCAGTTGGCCCGCAGCTCGTCGGGGCCCGTCCAGAAGCCTGCCGACAGGCCGGCCGCGTACGCCGCGCCCAGCGCGGTGGTCTCGGCGACCACCGGCCGCACCACGTCCACGCCCAGCACGTCGGCCTGGATCTGCATGCACAGGTCGTTCGCCGTGATGCCGCCGTCGACCTTGAGCACCTCGAGGGGCACACCGGAGTCGGCCTGCATGGCATCCACCACGTCGCGGCTCTGATAACAGATCGCCTCGAGCGTCGCACGGGTCAGGTGTGCGGCGGTGTTGAACCGGGACAGGCCCACGATCGCGCCGCGGGCGTCGGAGCGCCAGTACGGGGCGAACAACCCGGAGAACGCCGGCACGAAGTACACCCCGCCGTTGTCGGGGACCTGGCGGGCCAGCAGTTCGCTCTGCGCGGCGCCGCCGATGATGCCCAGCTGGTCGCGCAGCCACTGCACGGCCGAACCGGTGACCGCGATCGAACCCTCAAGGGCGTAAACGGGTTTGGCGTCCCCGAACTGGTAACAGACCGTCGTCAACAGGCCGTGGCCGGAGCGCACGATCGTCTCGCCGGTGTTGAGTAGCAGGAAATTGCCGGTCCCGTAGGTGTTCTTCGCCTCGCCCGGCTTCAGGCACACCTGGCCGACCATCGCCGCGTGCTGGTCGCCGAGGACCCCGGTGATCGGCACCTCGCCACCGAGCGGCCCGAACTCCGTCGTGACCCCGTAGGGCTGCCGCGGTGACGACGGCGCGATCGCCGGCAGCATCGCCCGCGGCACCGAGAAGAACGACAACAGCTCGTCGTCCCAGTCCAGCGTCTGCAGGTCCATCAGCATGGTCCGGCTGGCGTTGGTCACGTCGGTGACGTGCACCCCGCCCCGCGGACCGCCGGTCAGGTTCCACAACACCCAGGTGTCGGCGGTGCCGAACAGGGCGTCACCGCGCTCGGCGGCCTCGCGCACCCCGTCGACGTTGTCCAGGATCCACTGCAGCTTCCCGCCGGAGAAGTACGTCGCCGGCGGCAGGCCCGCCTTGCGGCGGATCACCTCGCCGCGGCCGTCGCGGTCCAGCGCCGACGCGATGCGGTCGGTGCGCGTATCCTGCCACACGATCGCGTTGTAGTACGGCCGACCGGTGTGCCGGTCCCACACCAGCGTCGTCTCCCGCTGATTCGTGATGCCCAGCGCAGCAATGTCTTTCGGTGCCAGCCTGGCGACGTTGAGGGCCGTCATCAGCACCGAGGCGGTGCGCTCCCAGATCTCGACCGGGTTGTGTTCCACCCAGCCGGCACGGGGCAGGATCTGCTCGTGCTCGAGCTGATGGCAGGCCACGTCGGCGCCGTCGTGGTCGAAAATCATGCACCGGGTGCTGGTGGTGCCCTGGTCGATGGCGGCGATGAACTCGGGCAACGGCGCTCCTCCGGCGTGAACTGCGACACTTCGTGGCATCTCCATGATGGTCCACCCGCTGGTCGGCAGCGCAGCGAACATGCCGGTTGACCCCGCGCCCTTGCGCCCGCGCCGGTAAACCTGTTCCATCGGCGATGTGGGCGAAGAGGTCAAGCGCACCACGTATAACCGCGCACACAGGCGGGAATACCGGCGCAAGGTGCGGCTGTGCCTGGACGTTCTCGAGACGATGCTCGCTCAATCGCACTTCGACTCGGACCGGCCGCTCACCGGCATGGAGATCGAGTGCAACCTCGTCGACTCCGACTACCAGCCGGCCATGTCGAACCGCTACGTGCTGGACGCCATCGCCGACCCCGCCTACCAGTCCGAATTGGGCGCCCACAACATCGAATTCAACGTGCCGCCCCGCGCTCTGGCCGGGCACACCGCCTCCGACCTGGAGGCCGAGGTGCGGGACAGCCTCAACGAGGCCGAGAACAAGGCGAACTCGGGCGGCGCCCACATCGTGATGATCGGCATCCTGCCCACCCTGATGCCCGAGCACCTGCGGGGCAACTGGATGAGCGAGTCGCGGCGCTATGCGGCGCTCAACGACTCGATTTTCGACGCCCGCGGCGAGGACATTCCGATCAACATCTCCGGGCCCGAGCCGCTGAGCTGGAGCGCCGCCACGATCGCACCCGAATCCGCATGCACCAGCATGCAATTACATCTGCAACTGGCGCCGGAGCAGTTCGCGGCCAACTGGAACGCGGCACAGATGCTGGCCGGGCCGCAGCTGGCGCTGGCCGCCAACTCGCCCTACTTCTTCGGCCATCAGCTGTGGGCGGAGACCCGCATCGAGGTTTTCGCGCAGTCCACCGACACCCGTCCCGAGGAGCTCAAGGCCCAGGGCGTGCGACCGCGGGTGTGGTTCGGCGAACGTTGGATCACCTCGGTGCTGGACCTCTACAGGGAGAACATCCGCTACTTCCCCTCGTTGCTGCCCGAGGTGTCCGAGGAAGACCCGGCCGCCGAGCTGGCCGCCGGGCGCACGCCGCACCTGTCCGAATTGCGGCTGCACAACGGCACTGTGTACCGGTGGAACCGTCCGGTGTACGACGTCTCGGAAAGCGACGGGGTCGGTCGCCCGCATCTGCGGCTGGAGAACCGGGTGCTGCCGGCCGGCCCGACGGTCATCGACATGCTGGCGAATTCGGCGTTCTACTACGGCACGCTGCGCAGCCTGTCTGAGGCGGAGCACCCACTGTGCAACGACATGAGTTTCGTTGCGGCAGAATCGAACTTTCTCGAGGCGGCGCGGCACGGCATGGCGGCCCGGCTGCACTGGCCCGGGCTGGGCGAGGTGACGACGCAGCGGCTGGTGCTGGACACGCTGTTGCCCCTGGCCCACGACGGGCTGCGGCGCTGGGGTGTCGACGCCGGGGTGCGGGACCGTTTCCTCGGCGTCATCGAGGGCCGCGCCGCGACCGGCCGCAACGGGGCGACCTGGCAGGTGTCGACCGTGCGGGCGCTGCAGGACGGCGGGATGACCAGGCCCGCCGCCCTGGCCGAGATGCTGCGGCGCTACTGCGCACACATGCATGCCAACGAGCCGGTGCACACCTGGGAACGCTAGTACGGTTGAAGCCATGACTTCCGATGACGTGATGGACTGGGACAGCGCCTACCGCGGGGAGGGGGAGTTCGAGGGTCCGCCGCCGTGGAACATCGGTGCGCCGCAACCCGAACTCGCCGCGCTGCTGGCGGCCGGCAGGTTCCGCAGCGACGTGCTCGACGCCGGGTGCGGGTTCGCGGAGTTGTCGCTGGCGCTGGCCGCCGAGGGCTACACCGTGGTCGGCATCGACCTGACCCCCACCGCGGTCGCGGCGGCCACCCGGGCCGCCGCCGAACGAGGCCTGACCACCGCCAGTTTCGTGCAGGCCGACATCACCGACTTCGCCGGCTACCCGCCGGGCTCGGCCGGCCGGTTCAACACGGTCGTGGACTCCACGCTGTTCCACTCGCTCCCGGTCGAGGGCCGCGACGGCTACCTGAGCGCCGTGCACCGCGCCGCCGCGCCGGGGGCCGGCTACTTCGTGCTGGTCTTCGCCAAGGGCGCCTTCCCCGCCGAGATGGAGGCCAAGCCCAACGAGGTCGACGAGGACGAGTTGCGCGCCGCGGTGAGCAGATACTGGGAGGTCGACGAGATCCGGCCCGCCTTCATCCACGCGAACATCCCGCCGGCCGCCGACGCACCGTTCGAGATGCCCGCACACGAACGCGACGAGCAGGGACGGATGAAGCTGCCCGCCTACCTGCTCACCGCGCACAAGGCGGGCTGACCTACCCGGTGGCGGCCGTCGCCGCGATCAGCGCCTCGGCGAACGTTTCCAGGTCCCCGGCCGTGGTGTCCACGTGCGGCGAGATACGCAGCCGCGGCCCCGAGAGCTCCAGCGGCGCCCGCTGCACCCCGGCGTAGGTGGTCAGGATGCGCCGCCGGGACAGCAGCCAGTCCCGCACCGCCTGCGGGTCGGCGCCGTCGGTCGGGGCCAGGGTGGTGATCGCGCTCGGCTCCTCGGCCTCCTCGACGACGGCCCAGCCTGGCACGTCCGCAAGCACGGTGCGCCCGGCCGCGCCCAGCTCGGCCAGCCGCGCCCGCACGGCGTCGGGCCCGCACGCCAAATACTCGCCGAGCGCGCACGAAAATCCGACCCGCGCAGCGACATTGGCCTCGCCGAACTCCAGCTGACGGGCCACACTCAGGGGGGAGGTCCACTCCGGCGGCTCCAGCCTCGGGTGCAGCCGCTCCATCAGGTCGCGGCGCACCGCCAGGAAACCCACCCCCCGCGGCCCGGCGATCCACTTGCGCGACGTCGAATACGTCACGTCGGCGCCCACCGCGCAGTCGATCTGGCCCAGTGCCTGGGCGGCATCCACGACCAGCGGCAGGCCCAGCTCCGCGCACAGCCGCGCGACCATCGAAACCGGTTGCACCACACCGCTGTGGCTGCCCACCGGGGTCAGGTGGACCAGGTCGGGAGGATCCTCCTCCAGGACGAAGGCCGCGTCGTCGAGCGCCAGCCGCCCGTCCCTGGTCGGCAGCAGCCGGCGCTCGAACCCGTGGGCGGCCAACACGGCCAGGTTGGGGCCGTATTCGCCGGGCAGGCACGCCACCACGCGCCGGTCGGCGGGCCAGCCGCCCAGCAGCAGGTCCAGGGCGTGCAGCGCGCCGGTGGTGTAGACGACCTCCGCGTCGGGCATGCCGCTCAGCGCGGCGGCGGCGGCCCGTCCGGCCTCGAGCACCGGCGCGGCGGCCTCCGCGGCCACATAGCCGCCAACCTCGGCCTCGTGGCGGGCGTGCCGGGCGGCGGCGTCGATCACCGCGAGGCTCTGGCGCGAACAGGCCGCACTGTCCAGGTGCAGCCCGGCCACCGGTGGCCGGGCCGACCGCCACCGGTCGGCCAGCGAGTCGCAGTGGGTCACATCACGGCCAGCGACAGCCCGAAGTCCCCCGCGGCGTCCGTCCACCAACCGGTTCGGTGCAGCCCGGCGCGGACCAGTTCGGCGCGCACGCCGTCGGGCCGGAACTTGCACGACACCTCGGTGAGCATCTCCTCGCCGGTGGCGAAGTCGACGGTCAGCTCCAGGGCGCCGACCCGCACCCGCTGGGCGCGATCGGCCCGCAACCACATCTCGATGCGCTCCTCGGGCGCGTTCCAGCGGGCGACGTGCGCGAAGGCGTCGACGTCGAAGTCGGCGTCGAGTTCGCGGTTGACCACCGCCAGCACGTTGCGGTTGAACCGCGCCGTCACTCCGGCGGAGTCGTCGTAGGCGCGCACCAGCCGGCCGGTGTCCTTGACCAGGTCGGTACCCAGCAGCAGGCTGTCGCCCGGCCGCATCACCGCGGCCAGGTTGGTCAGGAACTCCCGACGCGGTCCGGGGGTGAGGTTGCCGATCGTCGACCCCAGGAACACGAACAGGCGCCGGCCGCCGTCGGGGATCTCGTTGAGGTGCTCCTCGAAATCTCCGCACACCGCCCGGATCTCGACGCCCGGATATTCGCGCTGGATCGCCTCCGCGGCCGTCGAGAGCATGCTGGCGTCGACGTCGAACGGCACGAATTTGCGCAGCGAACCGCGGCCGTGCAGGGCGCTGAGCAGCGTCCGCGTCTTCTCCGAGGTTCCGCTGCCCAGCTCGACCAGGGTGTCCGCCCCGCTGGCCGACGCGATCTCGCCCGCCCGGTCCCGCAGGATCTCGGCCTCCGCGCGCGTGGGGTAGTACTCGGGCAGGCGGGTGATCTGGTCGAACAGCTCGCTGCCCAGCGGATCGTAGAACCACTTGGGCGGCAATGTCTTCGGCGTGCTCTGCAGGCCTTCCGACACGTCGCGGCGCAACGCGCGGTACGCCGAGTCGGCCGCCAGGTGGTTGGACAGCGACAGCGTCATCACGATCCTTTCGGGTTGTCCAGCGCGGTGAATGTCACCCGCTCGGAGGTGACTTCGACGAGGTGGTGGTCCGGCACGTCCTCCCATGCCCCGTCGTCGTCGTAGGGTTCGCTGGCCAGCACCACACCGTCGTCGCGGCGCAGGATGGACAGCGTCTCGTTCCATGTCGTCGCCAGCAGGCGCGACCCGTCGGCGGCCAGCACGTTGAGCCGGGCGGCGGGGTCGGCGGCGCCGATCTCGGCGATCGTCTCACCCAGGGCGTCGAGTCCGCGCGCAAAGATGGTGGCCGCCAAAAGTGCGCTGTCGCAAGCTGATTCGGCGGGCGTCGGTGGCAGCACGGCGCGGTCGACGACGCCGTTGTGCGACAACAGCCACCGCCCGTCGGTGAACGGCGCGGTCGCGCTGGCCTCGATGGGCATGCCGACGGTCGCCGAGCGGACCGCGGCGACCACGCAGTGGCTGCGCAGGGCCGGCGCGACCGACTCGAACGACACGTCACCCCACAGCGGCGCGGCGCTGCGCCAGCGCCGGGGCACCGCCGGATCCGGCGCGCCATCGAAAAAGCCGACGCCCCAGCCGTCGGCGTTCATCAGGCCGTTCTTCTGCCGGCGCGGGGCGTAGGACTGCACCCGCAGGCCGTAGCGCGGCTCGAGTACCAGCGAAGAAACCGTGACGTCGGCCCCCAACCAGCCGAGGTGGCGGCACATCAGTTCCGGTCCTCTACGTCCCAGGCCAGCCGGACGCCGGAGAAGATCTGGCGGCGGTAGGGGTGGTCCCAATTGCGGAAGCTGGGCCGCACGATGCCCGGCTCCACCGCCCACGATCCCCCGCGCAGCACCCGGTAGTCGCCGTCGAAGAACGGACGGGAGTACCGCTCGTAGACCATCGGGACGAAACCGGGCCATCCCCGCAGCGGCGAGGACGTCCACTCCCAGACATCGCCGAGCAGCTGCTCGACCCCGTAGGCCGAGGCGCCGCCCGGGTAGGCGCCGACGGGCGCGGGGCGCATCGCCGACCCGCCCAGGTTGGCCAGGGCGGCACAGGGCGCCTGTTCGCCCCAGGGGTAGCGCCGGCGCGTCCCGGTCGCCGGATCCCACGCGCAGGCCTTCTCCCACTCCGCCTCGGTGGGCAGCCGCGCCCCGGCCCACGCCGCGTAGGCCTCGGCCTCGAAGTAGGTGACGTGCTGGACGGGCTCGTCGGCCGGGATGTCCTCCACGTGGCCGAACCGGGTGCGGGTCGTCCCGTCGGCGCTCCAGAACTGCGGGGCGGTCAGCCCCGCGCTGCGGCGATGCTCCCAGCCGCGCTCCGACCACCACCGCGGCTCGCGGTAGCCACCGTCGTCGAGGAACCGCCGCCATTCGCCGTTGGTGACGGGCACGGTGCCGATGCGGAACGCCGGCAGGTCGACGACATGGGCGGGTCGCTCGTTGTCCAGGGAGAACGGTTCGAAGGCGGCGTCGACCCCGAGCACGAACGGGCCGGCGGGCACCAGCACCGAGGTGCCGGCCAGCCCCGGGCGGCCGGCCGGCACCGCCGCCGCGTCGGCCAGCAGCGGGGCGCCGGTGCGTAGGTTCAGCGCCTGCAGCATGGTCTCGCCGTGCTGGTTCTCGTGGCTGACCACCATGCCGTAGACGAAGCCGTCCTCGTCCTCGCCCAATGCGTCGAGGGCGTCCAGCGCCGCCGAGCGCACCGTGCGGCAATAGGAGTGCGCCTGCGCCGGGGACAGCAGCGGCAGGCCGGCGCGGCTGGCGCGGGAATGCACGAAGGCGTCGTAGAGACCCTCGACGGCCGGCGGCAACATCCCGGGCCGGGCGGCGTCGCCGCCGCGCAGCAGCCACAGCTCCTCCTGCTGCCCGATGTGCGCCAGGTCCCACACCAGCGGGCTCATCAGGGGGTCGTACTGCCGGCACAGCTCGTCGTCG
>NZ_JBYCLG010000259.1:0-18697 GCF_057473785.1 Mycobacterium sp. TH-M103 | reverse complement strand
CCGTAGCCGACGTCGTCGTCCATCCCGAGGATGTTGGTGAACTTGTGGTGCACGAAGTTGTGGGTGTAGCGCCAGTGCTTGGAGGACCCGCTCATGTCCCACTCCCACGTCGAGGAGTGGATCTCCGGGTCGTTCATCCAGTCCCACTGGCCATGCATGACGTTGTGGCCGATCTCCATGTTCTCGACGATCTTGGCCACGCCCAGCGTCACGGTGCCCGCCCACCAGGCCGAACGGCGCGAACTGGCCGCCAGCAGCAGCCGCCCGGCCACCTCGAGGGCGCGCTGAGCGGCGATCGTGCGGTGGATGTAGCGTGCGTCGCGCTCGCCGCGTGAGTCTTCGATGTCCCGGCGGATGGAGTCGAGCTCGACCGCCAGGCTTTCGACGTCGGCATCGGTCAGATGCGCGAATACGTCGACGTCGGTAATCGCCATCGTCAGCTCCTGTGGTTGATCGGGTGGTTGGCCGCAGTGGCCCTTCACCTACGTTATCGTAACCTACGAAGCCGTAGGTTACCTGTGAGTAGCTCTCAGATGTCGACCACACAATCGCCGGAGGCCGCCGACACGCAGGTCTGGATGCGGCTGCCGGGATCGTGCTCGCGGCCGGTTCGCAGGTCGCGCACGTGGCCGTCCACCAAGCTCACCACACACGACTGGCAGATGCCCATCCGGCAGCCGTAGGGCATCTGCACGCCGGCGCCCTCCCCCGCCTCCATCACCGACGTCGCGGCATCCGCGGCGACGGCGCGCCCGCTGCGCGCGAACGTGACCGTTCCCCCCGCCCCGGCCGGCGCCGCCTTGGCCACCGCGAACCGCTCCAGATGCAACCGGTCGCCGATGCCGGCCGCCGACCACACCTTCTCGGCCTGGGTGAGCATCCCCTCGGGGCCGCAGGCCCACGTCTGGCGTTCGCGCCAGTCCGGCACCTCCTGGTCGAGCCCGGCCAGGTCCAGCCGCCCCTGGAAGCGGGTCTCGCGCACCCGCAACCGGTAGCCCGCCCGGCCGGCGGCCAGCGCAGCCAACTCGGCACCGAACATCACCTCGGCTTCGGTGGGGGCCGAATGCAGATGTACGACATCCCCGATCTGGTTGCGGCGCACCAGCGTTCGCAACATAGACATCACCGGCGTGATCCCGGACCCGGCGGTGAGGAACAGGATCGAGCGCGGCGCCGGATCGGGCAGGACGAAGTTGCCCTGCGGGGCGGCCAGTCGCACGATGGTGCCCGGCGCGACACCGGCGACCAGATGGGTGGACAGGAATCCCTCGGGCATCGCCTTCACGGTGATCGTGACCGTGCGCGACGAGGAATGCCCGGCCGGGCTCGACGTCAGCGAATACGACCGCCAACGCCAGCGCCCGTCGACCCGCACGCCGATCCCGATGTACTGGCCCGGCTGGTAGTCGAAGCTGAAGCCCCAGCCCGGTTTGATCACCAGCGTCGCGGAATCCTCCGTTTCGCGGCGCACCTCGAGGATGCGGCCCCGCAGTTCGCGCGCGGACCACAGCGGGTTGGCCAGGCGCAGGTAGTCGTCGGGCAGCAGCGGCGTCGTGATGCGGGCCGCCATCGTCCGCAGCGCGTGCCAGGCGGGGTGCCGGTCGGCGCCCGCGACGGTCGGTCGCGTGGTCTCGACGACGTTTGCGGTGACCGGGGGGAAGTACTTCTTGCTCATCGCAGGCTCCTGTCCACGGGTCGCTCCACCAACCTACGGTACCGTAACTTACGGTCTCGTATACAGGGTGTGACGCGACCGGTCACAGCAGCTCGAGCAGGAACGGCAGCTCCTGGACGGCGTACCAGGCCAAGTCGTGGTCCTGCGCGTCCCCGACGGCCAGTTCGGCATCCTCGTCGCCGAGGTCCGCGGCGTCGATCGCCTCGATCGCCGTGACGACGTCCGGCTCGGCCTCGACGGTGTCGACGTAGGCGGCGATCACCCGGCCCATCGCGATCGGCGTACTGAGTTTGACGACGGCGTCGTCGAGATCGGGGCGGTATTCGGCCCCGGATTCGCCCACGTCGGCCTCGGCGGCCAGCACAGCGCGCCGCGGCGGCAGGTCCCCGGTCCCGGCGTCGCGCTCCGCCGCCAGCAGGCGCAGCGACGCCAGCGCCGCCTCGCGCAGCGCCACCTCGGCCAGTTCGTCGTCGTCGCCCTCGGCGTAGGCCTCGCGCAACGCCGGTGTCACCGCGAACGCGATGCCGCTGACCGGCGTCAGCTCCCCGTGCGCGACCAACTGCTGCAGCATCGCCAGCGTGGCCGGAATGTAGACGTGGGTCATCCGCCGGGCCGGTCCCCGATCAACGTTGCCGCGTAGTCCGCGACATATTTCGACAACTCGCGCGGCGGCCGCTGGTAGTTCTTGGGTTCCAGCGGGAGTTTCGGCAGCTTGATCTTGGGCCTTTCGGTGTCGTGGTATTCGATGGTGGACAGCAGATGGGCCATCATGTTGATCCGGGCGTGCTTCTTGATATCCGATTCCACGACGTACCACGGGCTGACCGGGGTGTCGGTGTGCACCATCATCTCGTCCTTGGCGCGCGAATAGTCCTCCCACCGATAGACCGACTCCAGGTCCATGGTGCTGAGTTTCCATTGCCGCACAGGGTCGTTCACGCGCGCCTTGAACCGGCGCAGCTGCTCGGCCTCGGACACCGAGAACCAGTACTTGCGCAGCAGGATCCCGTCTTCGACCAACATCTGCTCGAAGATCGGCGTCTGGCGTAGGAACAGCACATACTCCTGCGGCGTGCAGAATCCCATGACCTTCTCGATGCCGGCGCGGTTGTACCACGACCGGTCGAAGAGCACGATCTCCCCGTGGGCGGGCAGATGGGCGATGTAGCGCTGGTAGTACCACTGCCCGCGTTCCCGATCGGTCGGCACGGGCAGTGCGGCGATGCGCACCATCCGCGGGTTGAGATATTCGGTGATCCGTTTGATGGCACCGCCTTTGCCCGCCCCGTCGCGGCCCTCGAAGACGATGACCAGACGCGCCCCGGAATGGCGCACCCATTCCTGCATCTTCACGAGTTCGGTTTGCAGCCGGAATAATTCGGCCTCGTAGACGCCGTTGGAAATCTTGGGCTCGGCCGGCGCCGACTTCTTCTTCTTCGCCTTCGCATGGGTGCCGTCGCCGGTCGCGGTGCTCACAGCAACGAATGCTATCTCTCCACGATTCGGCGGCACCATCTTTCGCGCCACGCGCTAACGGGAGGCGTCCAGGAGTTCCTCGAGCGACTGGTTCAACAGGTCGGGCAGCAGGTCGACGTCGCTCATCGCGTCGCGGTCGGCGTTGATCCCGAAATACAGCATGCCGTTGTACGACGTCACGCTGATCGCGAGCGCCTGGTCGTTGAGCAACGGCGGCACCGCGTAGGCCTCCAGCAGCTTGGTGCCGGCGATGTACATCTGTGACTGCGCCCCAGGGGCGTTGGTGATCAACAGGTTGAACGTCCGCTTGGAGAAACTGGGGAAGCTGGTGGCGACGCGGACGCCCATGGCGTGCAGGGTGGGCGGCGCGAAACCCGACAGGGTGATGATGGTCCTGGCGTCGACCGCGCTGGCGGCGGTCGGGTTGGACTCGGTGGCGTGGGCGATCTGCGACAGCCGCACCACGGCGTTGGGCTCACCCACCGGGAGGTCGACCAGAAACGGCGTGACCTGGCTGATCATCTGCCCCGGTCCGGTGGCGTCGAACTGATCCTCGGCGTAGACGGACAGCGGCGCCATCGCCCGCACGGTCGCGGTCGGCGACACCGGTTCCCCGCGCGACAGCAGCCAGTTGGCCAGCGCGCCGGCCACCACGGCCAGCACCACATCGTTGATGTCGCAGTCGTAGCGCGCCCGCACGGTCCGGTAATCCTCGAGGCTGGCCCGCGCGACCGTGAACCGGCGGTTGCGGGAAACGGTCGCGTTGAGCGGGCTGCTGGGCGCCGTCCCGCGCGCCACCGCCCGCGCGAGGTGCACGACGCGGCGGCCCACGTTGCGCAGCTCGCCGTGGTTGGTCACCGCCCCGGCCACAACCGACCCGACGGCCTGCAGCTGCGTGCCCGGGCCCCCCACCCACTCGCCCAGCGCGCCCAGCAGCAGCCTGGTGTTGCCGGGGTCGCGTTCCGGAACCCAGATGTCCTCGGGGAACGGCGGCGGGCGCCGCGTCCGGTCGGCGATGACGTGGCCGAGCGACAGCGCCGTCACGCCGTTGACGAGAGCCTGATGGGACTTGGTGTAAAGGGCGAGGCGGTTGCCGGCCAGGCCCTCGACGAGGTAGGCCTCCCACAACGGCCGCGACTTGTCCAACGGCCGCGCGGCGAGCCGCCCGATCAGCTCGTGCAGTTGCTCGTCGCTGCCGGGCGAGGGCAGCGCCGAGCGGCGCACGTGGTAGGTGATGTCGAAGTCGCTGTCGTCGATCCACACGGGCCTGGCCATGCCGATGACCTGGCGGACCTTCTGGCGGTAGCGCGGCACCTGCGGCAGGCGCTGCTCGATGGTTGCCAGCAGCGACTCGTAGCTCAGCCCGGCGCGCGGCCGGCGCAGGATGTACAGCGATCCGACGTACATCGGGGTGGAGGTGTTTTCCAGCCGGAAGAACGACGCGTCCGAGGGGGACAAGCGGGTCACCATTGCCGCCCCGGCCTCCTGTCATCCGTTGCCACACCGCTGTTCCCGCCCACGGTAACCGCACAACCGGCGCACAGCACGGCGCGGGTACGCGTGAGGTCGAGTTGTGCCATGATGACCGGTGTCTGCCCCTCTCCAGCAGGCTTGCCCGCCACCATTCGGTTGACTGGAGAGTGCGCATTGTCCGTTCACCCCGTCGTGCGGCCGTCCGGCCCGGACGCGTTCGCCGTGACGCCCGTCGTCGACTACGAGCCCCCGACGCGCGACGTGCCCGGGTGCCGGCGCCCGTCGGCGGTCTCGCCGCGACGGCGCGGCACCCGCGCACCGCTGCGCCGGAACGACGGGCCACCCGGTGGCCCGCCGTCCGGCGATACGAACCTCTCACCGCGGATGCGGCAGGCGGCGGTCTTCGCCGACGCGGCGCTGCGCCAGGTCCTCGAGGTCATCGACCGCCGCCGTCCCGCCGCGCAGCTGCAGCCCGTGCTCGCGCCCGGCCTGGTCGACTCGGTGCTCGCGGTGGGCCGGGCCGGCGCCGGACGTGGCGGCGCCGCCGTGCTGCGCCGGATGCGGCTACAGCCGGCGGGGCACCGCGACCCGGAGGCGGCCGCCGAGGTCTTCGGCTCCTACAGCCGCGGCAACAGGGTCCACGCGATCGCCTGCCGCGTGGAGGCGCTGCACACCGGTGGCCGGGCCCGATGGCTGGTGGTGGCGCTGCACATCGGGTGACGGCTCACGGGTTGACTCAATGCGGTGAGGCGGGCCCCTCCGGCAGCGGGCCGCCGGTGAACCGCGCCAGCACCGGGCCCGCGATCGCCATCACGAAGACGTACGACGTCGCCAGCGCGGCCACGCCGGGGATGGTCGCGCCGATCAACCCGATGATGACCAGTGAGAACTCGCCGCGGGCGATCAGCGCGGTGCCCGCACGCAGCTGGCCGCGCCGCGCCACCCCGTCGCGGTGGGCCGCGATCATCCCGGTGAGCACCTTCGTCGCCGCGGTCACGACGGCCAGCGCCAGGGCGGCCGGGAGCATCGGCAGCAGATGCTGCGGGTCGACCGACAGGCCGATCGACAGGAAGAACGTCGCGGCGAACAGGTCGCGCAACGGTCCCAGCACCTTGCGGGCCCGGTCCGCGGTATCCCCGGTCAGCGTCAACCCCACCAGGAAGGCGCCGACGGCGGCCGATGCGTGCACCGACTCGGCGAGCGCAGCCACCATCAGGGTCACCCCCAGCACCCGCAGCAGCAGTTGCTCGGAGTCGGGGTGCGTCACCAGCCGGCCGAAGTGGTGGCCCCAGCGGTAGGACGCGGTGAACGCCGCGACCAGGGCGAGGATCGCGGCGACCATGCTCGCGATCGCCACCGGCCAGGTGCCGCCGGAGGCCAGCACCGAGAACAGCGGAAGGTAGGCCGCCATCGCGAAGTCCTCGAGCACGAGCACCGACAGCACCGCCGGCGTCTCCCGGTTACCGAGCCGGCGCAGGTCTTCCAGCAGCCGCGCGATCACCCCCGACGAGGAGATGTAGGTGACCCCGGCCAGCGACAGGATGGCCACGCCGTCCAGCCCCAGCAGCCAGCCCGCCACCGCGCCCGGTGTGGCGTTGAGGACCACGTCGGCGCCGGCCGACGGCAGGTGGTGCCGCAGGCTGCTGGCGAACTCGGTCGCGGAGAACTCCAGCCCCAGGGTCAGCAGCAGCAGGACGATGCCCAGCGAGGCGGCCGTGGTGATGAACCCGCCCGCGGCGGCCACCGGCCAGATGCCGCCGTTGCCCAGCGACAGGCCGGCCACCAGGTACAGCGGTATCGGCGACAACGCGAAACGGCGCGCCAGGGCCCCCAGCACGGACAGCACTGCCAGGAGAGCGCCGAGCTGGAACAGCAGCGCCTCCGAAACCTGCACGGCTCAGCCCTTGTCGACGATTTGCTCGACCCCGGCGATGCCTTCTGCGGTGCCGATGACGATCAGGACGTCGTGGGCGCGCAGCATCTCGGCAGGACCCGGCGAGGCGAGCACCTCCTCGTTGCGCACGATCGCGACGATCGAGGCCCCGGTGCGGGTGCGTGCGTGGGTGTCGCCCAGCGGGTGGCCGGCGAACGGGCTGCCCGCCAGGATGTGGACCTGCCCCGTCTCGAGCCCGGGTATCTCGCGGGCCAGTTCGGTGAACCGCTCGGCGATCCGCGGCGCGCCGAGGATCTGGGCCATGGCCTCGGCCTCCTCGTCGGTGAGGCAGAGCAGCGGTCGCGCCTGGTCCGGGTCCTCCCGGGCGTAGACGACGACGTCGAAATCGCCGCTGCGCCGGGCGATGATGCCGATCCTGTCACCCTTGTGGTCGGTGAACTCGTACCGCAGGCCGACGCCCGGGAGCAACACCTCGTTGACATCCATACCATCGATCGTTCCAGGTCCGACCGGCGCTGCGGTAGTCCGACCGTCCGGCCCGCTATTCGGCCGTCCGCCGGGGCGGGCGCGGTTCCAGCATCGACACGCTCCTGCGGTATTCGTGGTACTGCCGCCCCAGGGCGGCGACGAGGTCGCGCTCTTCCAACCGCACCGCGGTCAGGAGGCAACCTGTGGTGGCCCCGCCAACAGCAGGCGCCCCGCCGTCATCGTGGGCGTCAACCAGAAAGCGATGACGAAGCCCAGCATGATCGGGTGGCGCACCAGCCGGTACAGCGAACGGGCCTGAAACCCCAGTTCGGTGTGGGGCTCTGCGCGCCAGGCCAGATACACCTGCCGAAGCCCGAACAGGGCCCACAAAACCAGCCGGCCCGCCTGCGGCCGCACGTCCCAGACCACGGCCGGCATCGTGCGCCACCGCCAGTAGAGCAGCGCCAGCAGCAACGTGTCGACCAGCAACGCCCGCCCGACGGGCGCGGTGAGCCCGTGATCGACGCTGCGCGGCACGACGATGTCGCCCATGAACCCGATCGCATACTGGAAGGCCACGAGGAACATCTCGTACGCCGCGGCGCCGTAACCCAGGACCAGGTAGCGCTTCATGGACTCAGCGTCCACCGCGGCGGCGCCCCGGCAAACAGCCGGACTACCGCTTTTTCACCGATTTCGGCGGCTTGGCGCCGCGGCCCTGCTGTCGGGCGGCCGCGCGCCGCTCGCGGCGGCTGGCGCCCGCGGGCACCCCGGCGGGCGCCTTGTCCGCACCGCCGCCGCTGCGCTGCAGCTGCGCCGAACCGTCCTCCGAGGGGCCGGAATAAGTCAGCGCCGGCTGCTGCTCGTCATCGATGCCCTTGGCGTGCACCACACTTCGCGCCTCCTCGCGGGCACCGCCGGAGTCGGCCCGCTGGTCGCGCTGCTCGTCGCCGCCGCCCGAGCCCGCGCCCAGCTCGGCGAGCCCTTTCGGCGCTTCCACCGGGGCTACCTGCGGGGACGGCGCGGGCACCGCTTCCACGGCGACGTTGAACAGGAAGCCGACCGACTCCTCCTTCATGCCGTCGAGCATGGCCATGAACATGTCGTAGCCCTCGCGCTGGTACTCGACCAGCGGGTCGCGCTGCGCCATCGCCCGCAGCCCGATGCCCTCCTTGAGGTAGTCCATCTCGTAGAGGTGCTCGCGCCACTTGCGGTCGATGACGTTGAGCAGCACGTTGCGCTCCAGCTGGCGCATCGCGCCCTCGCCCGCGAGTTCCTCGAGTTCGGCTTCCCTTGCGGCGTAAGCGCGTTCGGCGTCGGCGAGCAGCTCGTCGAGCAGTTCCTCGCGGGTCAGGTCGTCACGCTCGGAGTCGGCGTCCAGGCGCATCAGCGTCGCATGGTCGATCCCGACCGGGTACAGCGTCTTCAGCGCCGTCCACAACGCCTCCAGGTCCCAGTCCTCGGCGTAACCCTCGCCCGTCGCGCCGTTGACGTAAGCGGTGACGACGTCGCGGACCATGTCGAGGGCCTGCTCCCTGAGGTTTTCGCCCTCGAGGATGCGGCGGCGCTCGGCGTAGATCACCTTGCGCTGCTGGTTCATCACTTCGTCGTACTTGAGGACGTTCTTTCTGACCTCGAAGTTCTGCTGCTCGACCTGGGTCTGCGCGCTCTTGATCGCCCGGGTGACCATCTTGGCCTCGATCGGCACGTCGTCGGGCAGGTTGAGCCGGTTGAGCATCGACTCCAGCGCCGCGCCGTTGAACCGCCGCATCAGCTCGTCACCCAGCGACAGGTAGAACCGGGACTCGCCGGGGTCGCCCTGGCGGCCGGAGCGGCCGCGCAGCTGGTTGTCGATGCGCCGGGACTCGTGCCGTTCGGTGCCCAGCACATACAGGCCGCCGGCCTCGATCACCTCGGCGGCCTCCTTTCCGGCCTCCTCCTTGACCTTGGGCAGCTCCTCGTGCCAGGCCGCCTCATACTCGTCGGGCGTCTCCACCGGGTCCAGGCCGCGCTCCCGCAGCCGCTGGTCGGTCAGGAAGTCGACGTTGCCGCCCAGCACGATGTCGGTGCCGCGACCGGCCATGTTGGTGGCGACGGTGACGCCGCCGCGGCGCCCCGCCACGGCGACGATCTGCGCCTCCTGCTCGTGGTACTTCGCGTTGAGCACGTTGTGCGGGATGCGGCGCTTGGCGAACTGGCGCGCCAGGTACTCCGAGCGCTCCACGCTGGTCGTGCCGATCAGCACCGGCTGGCCCTTCTCGTAGCGCTCGGCGACGTCGTCGACCACCGCGATGTACTTGGCTTCCTCGGTCTTGTAGATCAGGTCGGACTGGTCCGTGCGGATCATCGGCTTGTTGGTCGGGATGGGCACCACCCCGAGCTTGTAAATCTCGTGCAGCTCGGCCGCCTCGGTCTGGGCCGTGCCGGTCATGCCCGCCAGCTTGTCGTAGAGCCGGAAGTAGTTCTGCAGCGTGATGGTGGCCAGCGTCTGGTTCTCGGCCTTGATCTCGACGTGCTCCTTGGCCTCGATCGCCTGGTGCATGCCCTCGTTGTAGCGGCGGCCGTACAGCACGCGGCCGGTGAACTCGTCGACGATGAGCACCTCGCCGTCGCGGACGATGTAGTCCTTGTCGCGGTTGAACAGCTCCTTGGCCTTCAGCGCGTTGTTGAGGTAGCTGACCAGCGGCGAGTTGGCGGCCTCGTAGAGGTTGTCGATGCCCAGCTGGTCCTCGACGAACTCCACCCCCTTCTCGTGCACACCGACGGTGCGTTTGCGCAGGTCGACCTCGTAGTGCAGGTCTTTTTCCATCAGCGGCGCCAGGCGGGCGAACTCGAGGTACCAGTTGGAGGCGCCGTCGGCCGGCCCGGAGATGATCAGCGGGGTGCGGGCCTCGTCGATCAGGATGGAGTCGACCTCGTCGACGATGGCGAAGTTGTGGCCGCGCTGGACGCAGTCGTCCAGCGAATGGGCCATGTTGTCGCGCAGGTAGTCGAAGCCGAACTCGTTGTTGGTGCCGTAGGTGATGTCGGCGTGGTAGGCGACCCGGCGCTCGTCGGGGGTCATCTGGGCCAGGATCACCCCGACGTCCAGGCCCAGGAAACGGTGCACGCGGCCCATCCACTCGCTGTCGCGTTTGGCCAGGTAGTCGTTGACCGTGACGATGTGCACGCCCTTGCCGCCGATGCCGTTGAGGTAGGCCGGCAGCACCGAGGTCAGGGTCTTGCCCTCACCTGTCTTCATCTCGGCGACGTTGCCGAAGTGCAGCGCCGCCGCCCCCATCAACTGCACCTCGAAGGGGCGCTGGTCGAGCACGCGCCACGCGGCCTCGCGCGCCACCGCGAAGGCCTCGGGCAGCAGGTCGTCGAGGCTCTCCCCGTCGGCGTGCCGCTTCTTGAACTCCTCGGTCTTGGCCCTCAGCTCGGCGTCGGTGAGCTTCTCGATGTCCTCGGACAGGGTGTCGACATAGTCGGCGATCCTTTTGAGGCGCTTGACCATGCGACCTTCACCAAGGCGCAGCAACTTCGACAGCACAGCTATGTCCCCTGTGGGTTGGAGTCTTCCTGGTCTCTAAGACGCATGTCTATGAGACGCCGTCCATCCTAGGTGACACGCGGCGGCGGCCGCCCGAGCCGGATCGGGCGAGCCCGATCGGCCCGATCCGGCTCGCCTGATCCGGTCAGCTCAGTCTGATGAGGCCGTAGTCGTAGGCGTGCCGGCGGTAGACGACGCACGGCCGTTCGCTCTGCTTGTCGTGGAACAGGAAGAAGTCGTGCCCGACCAGCTCCATCTCGTACAGCGCGTCGTCGACCGTCATCGGCGTGGCCGGGTGCTCCTTGGTCCGCACGATCCGGCCCGGCTCGTGGTCGCCGGGCTGGTCGGGGGCGGCGCCGTTGCGCCCGAACGGCGGCTCCTGAGGCGCGCCGTTCAGCCGCTCGGGCGCGACCGCGGTGGCCGCGGCCAGCGAAACGGGGGTCTTGTCGCCGTAGTGGACCTTGCGCCGGTCCTTGGCGCGCCGCAAGCGGTTCTCCAGCTTGGCGACCGCGGACTCGAACGCGGAGTAGAAGCTGTCGGCGCAGGCCTCGGCCCGGCTGACCGGTCCGCGGCCCCGGGCGGTGATCTCCACGCGTTGACAGGACTTGCGCTGACGGCGGTTGGGCTCGTGTTTGAGTTCGACGTCGAAGAGGTAGATGGAGCGGTCGAACCGCTCGAGGCGGGCGAGTTTCTGGGAGACGTATACGCGGTAGTGGTCGGGAATTTCGACGTTGCGGCCCTTGAACACGACTTCGGCGCTGGCGGCCGGTTCGGCCTGGCCGTCGGTCTCCGCCGGCGGCTCGGCGAGCATCTGACTGGAATCCATGGAGAGCCTTGACATGCGTGACAATTCGTTCCCTTTCCACGTCGCACGCGCGCTGCGTGCCCTGCTTACTTAGAGGCGCGCCGACGGGGTGAGAGCGGTTCCGAATGGTTCACGCGCAGGCTGCCCGCCGGTGCAAGGTGCCGAATACTCACCCCCTTCGCCAGTGGGGTCGCAACCTGGGACGTACGACCAGTGCGGCATGACCGTTAGGTCATTGCATGTTGTCCTCGACGTTAGCTCGTGTTCGCCTTGGGACGCCACTGATTTCGCCGACCCGTTGCGGGTTCTTCACAACCTCTTGGCACGCGCACGGTCTGACTCCGGTTTCACGCCGCCGCGATCGCGAGGACCGCGGTGACCCGCACCCCCGCGGCGTGCAGGGTCCGCACCGACTCGCGGGCCGTCGCGCCGGTGGTGACGACGTCGTCGACCACCATCACCTCGGTTCCCGGTCGCCCGGCGAGCGCGCCGCCGCGCAGCAGCACCCGCCCGGCGATGTTGCGCTCGCGGGCCGCGGTGCCCAGGCCCGCCGAGTCGCGGGCCAGCGCCCTGATCCGCAGGGCCTGCGCGACCGTGACGTCGGGGTGCCCCGCCACGGCGGCCCTGGCCAGGCGGGTGACCGGATCGCCGCCGCGGCGGCGGGCCGCCGAGCGCCGCGTGGGCGCGGGCACGATCGTCAGCGGGGTCTCGACGATCCCCCAGGCCAGCAGCCGGTGCACGCCGAGCGCCAGGGCGCGCGCCAGCGGCGCGACGAGGTCGCCGCGGCCGCGCTCCTTGACCGCGAGGATCGCCTGACGGCGGGCACCGGCGTAGCGGCCCAGCGCGAACACCGGCACCTGGGGGTCGACGCGCGGGGTGACGACGTGGGGCTGGTCGGCGGCCACCGACAGCTCGCGGCCGCAGGCGTCACACCAGCGGGTCGCCGGCGCCCCGCAACCGCCGCACTCCAGCGGCAGGATGAGGTCGAGCACACGCGCAGTGTCGCGCACGGGACCGACAAGCCCCCCGCTTCGCGCCGAGATCGACGTCTTGCAGGCGATCACTCGCACTTTCGCGGGCAAACGTCGACTTCGGTGGCTCGCCTGGCTCATGTACGGTCGCGGACGTGTCGCTCGCTGAGGTCCGCTCCCAGATCGATCAGATCGACGAGCACATCGTCAGGCTCTTGGCCACGCGCCAAAAGCTGGTCAAAGAGGCCGCGCTTTACAAAACCGGATATCGTTGGCGATCTTGTGGATCTCGTCTTCGTCTTCGTCGGTGAGAATTTCCCAGACTTCTTTGATACCCGTCATGGGGTCACAGATGCGGGACAACAGATCGAGGATCGCCGCATGAACCCGGTCGATCTTGTCGGCGTAATCATTCAGCTGAGCCGCGATCGAACTGTTGCAAAACACTGGCGGCGCTGCGGTGAGCGTCCGTGAACGCCGCTGCAATCGCCGGTCCTTCCGGCATCTGCTGGGCTTCAACGATGCCCATGGGCCCTGCCGCGCCTATTATCTCGCTGACCTCGAAATTCGTTCCGGCGCTGATCCAGGCCGCCGCTGCGGTAGTTTCGCTGAATCACCGCTCGGCCAGATCATCCCGATATACGGAGCCACCCAGCCCCACCCCGCCGGGGCGCCGGTGCCGGTTCCGGCCGCCGACGGCGTTGAACCCCTCGCCACGGACCCGGTAGGCCTGGGTACCCGCAGCGGCTCCCCGCGCCCGGATACGTCTGGCATCGCCTCGGCCATCGAGTAGTTGTGCGCGGACATCCGCACACCGTCGCCGATGCTGCATAACCCGTTCCGGGTTACGGCCATCGCCTCCAACACCTTCGCCGCCGAATTGTCGTAGCCGCGCCCGAATGCGGTGGCAGCCGGATCGCTGCGCGCCGTTCCCTCGCATCCGGAAAGCACCCCGGCAAGACCGGATGTCACCGACCACAAACCCTCACCCACCGAGACCACCGCAGAACCGGCACCATCCAGCGCGGCGGGATCAACTCCCAGCGGTGCCATCAGGGCACCGCGCCCAACTTGTTCCGCAATGCCTCACCACCCTCGCCAGCGCTCGCGCGAGACGGCTGCCGCCATCGGCTCAACGCGGAGAACGTAGCCGCCAGCAGCCACCACGACAACTCAGCCCGGCAACACCGGGGCCGCCCCGACGGTCGTCAACCCGGGAACCTCCGACCAGCGTGGTTGGCCTTCGCCGGCCGACGCCGAGTACTGCAGCACCCCCTGGGGACCGGCGACGTACACCGTCGACGGGTTGGCCGCGACCGTCGTCACCGGAAGCGCCAAGCCGCGCGCGGGCGCGTCGGAGTTCACCCCGTCGAGGTTCACGTAGGAGACCGGGTGCGTGGCGTCGGTGCGGGTGACCACGATGTCGTCGCCGGTCCGCCAGGACAGCGAGACCACCGAGTTGCCCAGCCCGAAGCCGAGCCGCCGCGGGTAGGTGAGGGCGTACTGGCCTGCCTGCGTCTGCTCGACGCCGGCCAGGATCACCTGCCCGCCGATCACCATCGCGGCGCGGGTGCTGTCCCGAGACAGCTGCAGGTCGGTGATCGGTCCCGGGAAATGGCTGGCGACGGCCGCGGAATCGACCGGGATGCGCGCGGGCTGTCCGGAGGCGGGCTCCTGGATGGCCCGCAGCACGTTGTTGCCGTCCACGACCACCCAGACCGCGTCGTCCAGCGACCAGCTGGGCCGCGACAGGGTGTGCCCGTCGGCGGATTGGACCGCCTCGGCGCCGAGGTCCCCGATCCACAGCGACGCCTCCTGGTCCGGGGCGCCGCGGCGCAGCGTCACCACGGAGGCAACCTGGCGGCCGTTGCGGGACAGCGCGGCCCCGGTCTGGTCCGGCATCCGCCCGAAGGCCCCGGGCACCGTCGTCGTGTGCTGGCCGTCCAGGCCCACCAGCGCGCCGTTGACCAGCGCGTGTAACCCGGCCCCGGCGCCGTCGGCCACGCCCGGGTCGGTGGCGGCGACGTCGGAGGTGGTCCACCCCTCGGCGAACCTGTCGTCCAGCGGTGCGCCGTCGGCATTGATCACGTACGGCCCGCGGATGTCGGCGCGGGCCAGCGTCCAGATGATCTGGGCGGCCAGCAGTTGCCTGCTGTGCGGATCGGTGGTGGACAGCTTCTCCAGGTCGATGCGTGCACCGCCGTAACCGCGGCCGATCCCGTTCTTGCCGCCGTCGGCGCGGGTGACCGGCCCGCGCAGCCGCAGCGGCGGGGCGAGCAGGTTGCGGACGGTGTGGGCCATCTCGGGGCGCGGCCCGGCGATCAGCTTGGAGATCAGCTCGGTGGCCAGCTGGTCGTGGTCGGGCACCGCGACGTAGCGCGGGTCGGGCACCACCGTCTTGCCGGTCGGATCGGCGAAGTAGAGCGTGTTGCGCTTGTAGGTCGCCTGGAACTGCTGCCAGTCCAGGAACACGCCGTTGGGCAGCCGGTCGATACGCCAGCCGCCCGACGTCTTGACCAGCTCGATCGGCCCCGGGTCGGGCAGCACGCCCTCGGCGGTCTCGAACACCCCCATGTCGGACAACGAACCCAGGATGTCGGCCCGCATCGTCGCCGAGACACGGTCGGCTGCACGCGTTTCCACGAAAACGACATGGTCGATCAGCAACGCGCTGCCGGCGTCGTCCCACGCGTTGGACGCGGACTGGGTGAGGAACTGGCGGGCGGCCAGGTGCCGGTTCGCCGGGTCCGCCGTGGCCTTGAGGAACTCCCGCAGCAGCACGTCGGGGTCCATGCCCGGCGTCGGCTTGGGCAGGTTGGACGGCGCGGGCCGCTCGACGGTGCCGATGGCCTGCGGCGCCGACGTGTTGGGCACCCCCGCGCAGCCGCCGAGCAGGACCGCCGCGAACAGCAGGGAGAGCAGGCGCCGCATCTACCCGCTCCTCTCGGCGGGCTCGCGCTGGCGCTGGCGGTCCTTGCGGTGTTGCGGGCCGGTGTCGGCGGCCTGCGGAATCGGCTGCGAATTCGCTTGCGGGACAGGCTTCATGGGCAGTGGGCTGGTGGTCACCTTGTGGCCGCGCACCAGCGGCAGCGTCAGCCGGAAGCAGGAGCCCTCGCCGGGCTCGCCCCAGGCCTCCAGCCGGCCCTGGTGCAGGCGCGCGTCCTCGATGCTGATCGCCAGGCCCAGCCCGGTGCCTCCGGAGCGCCGCACCCGCGACGGGTCGGCGCGCCAGAACCGGCTGAACACCAGCTTCTCCTCGCCGGGGCGCAGCCCGACCCCGTGGTCGCGCACGGTGACGGCGACGGTGTCCTCGTCGGCGCCCATCCGGATCTCCACCGGCTTGTGCTCGGCGTGGTCGATGGCGTTGGCGATCAGGTTGCGCAGGATGCGCTCCACCCGCCGGGTGTCCACCTCGGCGATCACCTCGTGGGCGGGCAGGTCCACCTGCAGCTCGACGCCGGCGTCCTCGGCCAGGTGCCCCACGTTGCTCAGCGCGCTGCGCACGGTGGCGCGCAGATCCACCGCCTCCACGGACAGCTCGGCTACACCGGCGTCGTGCCGGGAGATCTCCAGCAGGTCGTTGAGCAGCGTCTCGAACCGGTCCAGCTCGCTGACCATCAGCTCGGTGGAACGCGCCAGCGTGGGGTCGAGATCGGCGCTGTGGTCGTAGATCAGGTCGGCGGCCATGCGCACCGTGGTCAGCGGGGTGCGCAGTTCGTGGCTGACGTCGGAGGTGAACCGGCGCTGCAGGTTGCCGAACTCCTCGAGCTGGGTGATCTGCCGCGACAAGCTCTCGGCCATGTCGTTGAACGACATCGCCAGCCGCGCCATGTCGTCCTCGCCGCGCACCGGCATCCGCTCGGACAGGTGACCCTCGGCGAACCGCTCGGCGATCCGCGACGCCGACCGCACCGGCACCACCACCTGGCGGGACACCAGCAGGGCGATCCCGGCGAGCAGCACCAGCAGCACCGCACCCCCGGTGATCATCGTGCCGCGCACCAGCGTGATCGTGGCCTGCTCGTTCTTCAGCGGGAAGATCAGGTAGAGCTCCAGGTTGGCCACCTGCGATGACGCCGGCGAGCCGATAACCAGCGCGGGCCCCGAGAAGCCGTCGGTGTGCACGGTGGCGTACTGATAGGCCGCCTGCCCCGCCTTGACGAAACCCCGCAGCGCGTTGGGCACCTGGTCGACGGGTCCGGCCGTGGTGGCGGCGCGGGGGCCGTCGCCCGGCACCATGAGCACCGCGTCGAACGCGCCGGCCAGCCCTGCGCCCGAGGCCGGGTCGGTCTTGGAGGTCAGCGTGTTGCGGGCCAGCTGCAGGCTGCTGTCCAGCGAGCGCGTCTCCTCGCCGCTGACGATGCCGCCGACCGTCGTACGCGCCCGCTCGATCTGCTCGATGCCGGCTCGGACCTTAACGTCGAGCACGCGATTGGTGAGCTGGCTGGTCAGCACGAAGCCGAGCGCCAGGATCACTCCGAGCGACAGCCCTAGAGTCAACGCCACCACGCGCAGCTGCAGCGATCGGCGCCAGGCGACGGCCACGGCGCGACTGACCGCGCCCATGCCGCGAGGCAGGGGACCCGAGCGGCCCCAGCGACTACGAGTGCGTCGGCGTGAGCCGAAGATCACCGGCGCCGCTCCTCAGCATCGCTTCGCTCTGCATCGTCACCGACGCGGATCACCGGCGCCGCTCCTCAGCATCGCGGATCACGGGGGTCCGGCCTTGTACCCCACTCCTCGAACGGTCAACACCACGGTCGGGTTCTCAGGGTCCTTCTCGACCTTGGCCCGCAGGCGCTGGACGTGCACGTTAACCAGGCGGGTGTCCGCCGGGTGCCGGTATCCCCACACCTGTTCGAGCAGCACATCACGAGTAAACACCTGACGCGGTTTACGTGCCAGCGCGACCAGCAGGTCGAACTCCAGCGGGGTCAGGGAGATCTGCTCGCCGTTGCGGGTGACCTTGTGCGCCGGCACGTCGATCTCGACGTCGGCGATAGACAGCATCTCGGCCGGCTCGTCGTCGTTGCGGCGCAACCGGGCGCGCACCCGCGCGACCAGCTCCTTGGGCTTGAAGGGCTTCATGATGTAGTCGTCGGCGCCGGACTCCAGGCCCAGCACCACGTCCACGGTGTCGGTCTTGGCGGTCAGCATCACGATGGGGATGCCGGAGTCGGCGCGCAGCACCCGGCACACGTCGATGCCGTTCATGCCGGGCAGCATCAGGTCCAGCAGCACCAGGTCGGGCCGCAGCTCGCGCACCGCGGTCAGGGCCTGGGTACCGTCGCCGATGACCGCGGTGTCGAAGCCCTCCCCGCGCAGCACGATGGTGAGCATCTCGGCCAGCGAAGCGTCGTCATCGACGACGAGAATCCTTTGCCTCATGGTCTCCATGGTGTCACCAGATCGGGACAAATTACGGGCGCCACACCAGCGTTTCTTGCGCTAGGCGGCCAAAACCGTCAATTTCCGGCCTGCGGAGCCCTCAGCGTCGCCGCCAGACGGGCCGGATCGACGTCCGCCTCGACCACCTGCCAGCACCCACCCCAGCCCGCGGCGGCCAGCCCGGCATACACCGCGCCGGTGCGCTGCTGCAGCCCGTCGTCGCGCTCGTAGGCATCGCGCTGCCGGCCCGGCTCGACGGCGGCCCGGTGGCGCGCCCGCCGCCCGGCGAGTTCGGCGGACACCGCGAGCAGCACCTGCCAGTCCGGCGCGGGCAACCCCAGCCGGCCATATTCGAGCCGGTGCACCCACGCGACCGCCTCCCCCGCGGCGTCCTGGTGCAGCCGCGCGGCGCTGTAGGCCGCGTTGGAGGCGACGTAGCGATCCAGGATCACCACGTCGTGATCGCGGCCCAGGTGCTCGATCTCGCCGACGGCCCCCGCGCGGTCGAGCGCGAACAGCGTCGCCATCGCGTAGACCGACGACGCGAGGTCGCCGTGCTCGCCGTGCAACGCCTCCGCGGCGAGGTCCGCGGTCACCGATCGCCCGTAGCGCGGGAAGTCCAGCGTGGCCACCGACCAGCCGGCGGCCTCGAACGCCTTGCGCAGCCCGTCGGTCAGCGTCCGCTTGCCGGCGCCGTCGACCCCTTCGATCGCGATCAGCACGCCGCGAGCCCAGCTACGCCATCGCGCGAGCGTGCGCAGTTGTACGTGCGTTACGGCGTGCCGCCGTACAAACACGCACGCTCGCGGTCATATCGGGGCTCAGTACCGGTAGTGGTCCGGCTTGTAGGGGCCCTCGACGTCGATGCCGAGGTACTCGGCCTGCTCCTTGGTCAGCTTGGTCAGCTGGCCGCCGAGCGCCTCGACGTGGATGCGGGCCACCTTCTCGTCGAGGTGCTTGGGCAGCCGGTACACCTCGTTGTCGTACTCGTCGTTCTTCGTCCACAGCTCGATCT
>NZ_JBYCLG010000258.1:0-13121 GCF_057473785.1 Mycobacterium sp. TH-M103 | reverse complement strand
GCCGACGACGTGGTCGGCGACTACGGATCGTCGGTCGGCGAGGAGCACCACTTCACCAACCGCGTCGACCTGGTCAACTACATGCGCAAATCCCTTGGGCCGGCGGTGATCACCGAACACCGGGTGACCCACCCGGAGATCACCGTGTCCGGCGACGATGCGTCGGCCACCTGGTACCTGCAGGACCGGGTGATCGTGTCCGACTTCAACTTCATGCTGATCGGTGCGGCCTTCTACCACGACACCTACCGGCGCACCGAGGACGGCTGGAAGATCAGCGCCACCGGCTACGAGCGCACCTACGAGGCGACGATGTCGTTGGCGGGCTTGGACTTCAAGCTCACCCCTGGCCGCGCCCTGGACTGATCACAGCGGCTGCGACGCTACTTGCCGATCGCGATCACCGCGCCCGGCCGCAGCCAGCGGATGACCTGCACCAGGGTCGCGTCGTCGATCGCCACGCACCCCTCGGTGGGGTGACCGTCGGTGGTGTGGAAGAAGAACGCCGCCCCGCCGCCGGGCGTCTTGTTCTTGTTGACGCCCATGACGACGGCGTGCTTGTACTGCGGGATGTTCAGGTTCTCGCTCTCGGCGGTGCTGAACGGGCACTGCGACTTCGGGCAGACCTGCATCGAGTTGAAGGTGGGGCTGTGGTCGTCGCCGCTCCACCAGTAATTGGGCCCGACGACCTGCGTATACGGAAGTCCCCCACCGGGATTCGGCGCGGTGCCGAAAGCGGAGTCGAGGGTGTAGACACCCATCGGGGTGGCCGGCACCCCGCTGCGGGCCTGCGGCGCCAGGCCCGCCGACCCGACGTGGGTGGGGATCCCGGTGCGCAGCGGCTGCCATCCGGCGGTGGTGCGCTGATAGATGTCCATCTGCGCCGCCGAGCCGCCGGTCCCCACCACCGAAACCACCTGGGCGGCATTGCCGACCGCGTTCGCGAACCAGGGGGCGCCGGCCGCGCCGCCGATCGGGGCGAGCCAGAGCCACCCGCACACCGTGCACGCCGCAGCGCACAGTAAAGCCAACAGGCGCATGCTTCCCATCGTCGGGCCGCCCAAACCTCAGGGTCAAGTAAAGCTTTAGCCCCGGTTGGGTCACGGCGGCGTGATCCGGGCGCCGCGAGTCGATTCCGGTCCGCACGGGTCATACTGGCGTCATGGCGGTGTTTGTCCGGAAGTTGTTCGGCATCGGCAAGCTGCCCGACGAGCTGCACGCCCGCGCCGAGGCGGAAGGCCTTGTCTACCTTGCCGACTACGTCGCGGTGACCCGGCGGTTCAGCGGCTCCATCCCCGGCGCGCGGTTGCCGCACAGCGTCGCCAGCTACTCGGGGTCGCTGGTGTTCACCGCCGAGCGGGTGCTGGCCACGGTGTCGATGCTGCCCAAGCTGGCCGGCCCGACCGTCGACGTGCGCTGGGACGCGCCGCAGGCCGGCCCCGCCCGGGCCGAGATCTCCCCGACCGGCCTGCAGGTCGACCTCGACGTCGGTGCGGTCGACGACAGGTTCAGCGGCGAGCTGTCGCTGCACTACAAGGTCGCCATCCCGGACGACGTGCTCAACCGCCTGCCGCGGCGGTCGCTGGCGTTCGACATGCCGGCCGAATACATCTACCGGGCCGTCGGCGTCACCTACAGCCCGTGAGCGATCAGGCGTTCAGCGCGGACGAGCGGCGGGCCGTGTACCGGGTGATCTCCGAGCGGCGCGACATGCGCCGCTTCACCCCGGGCGGCGTCGTGCCGGACGACGTGCTTGCCCGTTTGCTGCAGGCCGCCCACGCCGCGCCCAGCGTCGGCCTGATGCAACCCTGGCGCTTCGTCCGCATCACCGACGATTCCCTGCGGCGCCGCATCCACGCGCTCGTCGACGAGGAGCGCCCGCTGACCGCCGCGGCCCTGGGCGAGCGGGGTGAGGAGTTCCTCGCGCTGAAGGTCGAGGGCATTCTGCACTGCGCCGAGCTGTTCGTCGTGGCGCTGTGCGAGGACCGGGAACGACACGTCTTCGGGCGCCGGACCCTGCCGCAGATGGACCTCGCGTCGGTGTCCTGCGCCATCCAGAACCTGTGGCTGGCCGCCCGGTCCGAAGGCCTCGGCATGGGGTGGGTGTCCCTGTTCGATCCGCGGCGGCTGGCGGACCTGTTGGCGATGCCCGCCGGCGCCGAGCCGGTGGCCATCCTGTGCCTGGGCCCGGTGCCCGAGTTCCCGGAGCGGCCGGCGCTGGAACTGGACGGGTGGGCGTTTGCGCGGCCGCTGCCGGAGTTCGTCAGCGAGAACCGCTGGGATCGGCTCTGAGCGGGCATCTTTCGGCAGCGGGTATCGTCGCCGACGGAGGGCGACCAGGAGGGGCGGCGGACACGTGGCGGACGGGCGGCACGACAACATCCTGATCGTGCATTGCCACGACGTGGGCCGCCAGCTGGGCGCCTACGGCCACCCGGACGTGTCCAGCCCGCGACTGGACCGGCTCGCCGCCGAGGGCATCCTGTTCACCCGGGCCCATGCCACCGCGCCGCAGTGCTCGCCGTCGCGCGGGTCGTTGTTCACCGGCCGCTACCCGCAGACCAACGGGCTCGTCGGGCTGGCCCACCACGGCTGGGCGTACCGCGACGGGGTCCGCACACTGCCCCAGATACTGGGTGGATTCGGCTGGTGCTCAGCACTTTTCGGGATGCAGCACGAGACTTTGCACCCGCAGCGGCTGGGCTTCGACGAGTTCGACGTATCCGACTCGTACTGCGACCACGTGGCGGACCGGGCAGGTCGATGGCTGCGGCGTCAGTCGTCGAAAAGTGATGCGGCCCAACCCTTCCTGATCACGGCCGGCTTCTTCGAGGCGCACCGACCCTACCCGCCGGACCGCTACCGGCCGGCCGACCCCGCCGCCGTGGAGCCGCCGGCCTACCTGCCCGACACCCCGGAGGTCCGCGGCGACCTCGCCGCCTTCTACGGGGCGATCGCCGCGGCCGACGCCGCGGTCGGCCGGCTGCTGGACGCCCTGGCCGCGGCAGGCCTGGACGAGAGCACCTGGGTGGTGTTCTTCACCGATCACGGCCCGGCCCTGCCGCGCGCGAAATCGACGCTCTACGACGCCGGAACCGGCATCGCCATGATCCTGCGCCCGCCCGCCGGGCGCACCGCGGGTCCCCGTGTCTACGACGAACTATTCAGCGGTGTTGACCTGGTGCCGACGCTGCTGGGCCTGCTGGGGCTCGAGATCCCCGGCGACGTCGACGGCCTGTCCCACGCGGCGGCCCTGCTCGCGCCCGACCCGCCCGCCACGCCGGTCCGCGACCACGTGTTCACCGGCAAGACCTATCACGACTCGTTCGACCCGATCCGTGCGATCCGCACCAAGGACCACAGCTACATCGAGAACTACGCGTCCCGGCCCCTGGTCGACCTGCCGCTCGACGTCGCGGAAAGCCCGTCGGGGGCGGCGGTTGCGCCGCTGGTCGCAGGCCCCCGCCCCGAGCGCGAATTCTACGACCTGCGCAGCGACCCCATCGAGTCCGTCAACCTGCTGGCCGGCGACCTCGGCGACACCGTCACCGACCAGATCGCGACGGAACTGGCGCTGCGCCTCAACGACTGGCGTCAGCGGATCGGGGACGTGATCCCCTCCGACTTCGCCGGGAGTCGCATCATGATGCGCAAGCTCGGGGCGTACCCGTGACGACGCCCGCATCCGCCTACCTGATCCTGGCCACCCAGCGCAGCGGCAGCACCCTGCTGATGGAGTCGCTGCGCGCGACGGGATGCGCCGGCGACCCGCACGAGTTCTTCCAGTACCTCCCGGCCACCGGGCTGGCCCCGCAGCCGCGCGAGTGGTTCGCCGGGGTCGACGACGACTCGATCCTGCGCCTGCTCGATCCGCTGATCCCCGGCGTCCCCGACGTCACGCCGCCAGTCGCCTGGCGCGAACACGTCCGCAGGTCCGGCCGCACGCCCAACGGCGTGTGGGGCGGCAAGCTGATGTGGAACCAGACCGATACGTTGCTGTCACGGGCGGCGCTGTTGCCGGACCGCTCCGGGGGCTGCCTACGCTCGGCGATCCGCGACCTGCTCGGGAGCGAGCCGGTGTACGTGCACGTGCACCGGCCCGACGTCGTGTCGCAGGCGGTGTCGTTCTGGCGCGCCGCCCAGACCCAGGTCTGGCGGGGGCACCCCGACCCGGAGCGCGATGCGCGGGCCTCCTACCACGCCGGCGCCATCGCACATGTGGTGGGAATCCTGCGCGAACAGGAAAACGGTTGGCGCACTTGGTTTTCCGAGGAAAATATCGAGCCGACGGACATCGCGTACCCGGTGCTGTGGCGCAACCTCACGTCCATCGTCGGCGACATCCTGGAGGCGCTGGGGCAGGATCGGCGGCGTGCACCCGAACCGATGACCGAACGCCAGGCCGACGAGCGATCCGACGAGTGGGTCGACCGCTACCGCGACGAGGCCCCCCGGCTCGGGCTACCGACCTGAGCGGTGCGCGCCGCCGACCTCGGCGACGATGAACACCCGGCGGAACGGGAAGATGGTGATTCCGTCGGCGCGGGCCGGATAGGCGTCGTCCAGCAGCGGTATCAGTTCCCGGCGGAAGCGCTCCCAGTCCTCGGCGCTGAGCCGGT
The DNA here is from genome assembly GCF_057473785.1 of Mycobacterium sp. TH-M103. Taxonomy (NCBI): domain Bacteria; kingdom Bacillati; phylum Actinomycetota; class Actinomycetes; order Mycobacteriales; family Mycobacteriaceae; genus Mycobacterium; species Mycobacterium sp. TH-M103. Next base: position 8,502 of record NZ_JBYCLG010000258.1, on the reverse strand, counting down.
CGCGCACCGGGACCAGCGCGGTGCCGGTGATCCATTCCAGCACCGGGTGCTCACCGGTGAGCTGGTGCAGATACGTGGTCTCCCAGACGTCGACCGTGCAGCCGGCGTCCAGCAGCAGGTTCGCGTAGTGCGTCGGCGCCTGCACCACGGCACCGACACGAAACGGTATGTCGCGCAACAGCTTTGCGTACGGCTCGCGGCGCGCCAGCGTGCGCACCACCGAATGCGAGGGCGACTCGAAGTTGCCGGGCATCTGCACGGCGATCCAGGACCCCGGCGCCAGTTCCGTGGCCCACCGGACCAACAGATCGGCGTGCTCAGGCACCCAGTGCAGGGCGGCGTTGCTGACCACCACGTCGGTGTCGGGCCGCGGCTTCCACTCGCGCACGTCGCCGACGGTGGCATCGATGCCGCGTTCACGGGCGGCCGAGACCATCTCCGCGGAGCTGTCGATCGCCTCGATCACCGCGGTTGGCCAGCGTTCGGCCAGGTAGGCGGTCAAATTCCCCGGGCCGCAACCGAGGTCGACCACACGGCGTGCGCGCTCCGGTCCGACCCGGGTGAGCAGGTCGTAGAACGGGCGACCGCGGTGGTCGGCGAAGGCCAGATAGACGTCGGGATCCCACATGTCGGTCCTCCTGATCTTCGCTCGTCGCCTTCAGGCAGACCGTATTACCGTATGCCGTTCCGGCGCGTACCCGGTAAGGCGGATACCATCGGCGTTTGTGACGTCCGACACGGATCCGGCCGATCCGCCCTTCCCCGTCCCGGACAATCCGGACGCCTTCGAGGGCGCGGACGTGCCGGCCGGCGCCGACGGGTTGCCGCCCCTTTCGGCGCTGTCGACGCGCGAGCGTCTGGTGGTCGAGGCGTCGGCCCTAGGCGATCTCGCGCTGCGCACCTGGGTGGCGTCCGTGCTGGCCACCACCGTGGCGCCGGTGGTGCTCGCCGCCGCGGCGCGCCGGGCCGAGTCCCGCGACGAGCGGGCCAACCTGCGCTTCTATGCCGACCTGGCCGCCGAACGCGACCCGTCGAAGTCGTTCCCCGCGCCCCCCGAGGTGCCCCGCGTCCGGTCGCAGCCGGCACATCCGGTCGCCGAGTGGATCGCCGGCGGCACCGTCAACGACATCGCGTTCCCCAGCAGCTTCACCGCGGTCAACCCCGCCCTGCGTGCGCAGTGGAACACGTTGACCGCCAACAACATCGTGCGCGCGCAGCATTGGCGCCATCACGACGGGCCGCGCCCCACCCTGTGCGTGATCCACGGCTTCATGGGTTCGTCGTACCTGGCCAACGGGCGCTTCTTCTCGCTGCCGTGGTACTACCGGTCCGGCTACGACGTGCTGATGTACACCCTGCCGTTCCACGGCAAACGGGCCGGGCGGTTGTCGCCGTTCAGCGGTTTCGGCTACTTCTCCAGGGGCCTCGCCGGTTTCGCCGAGGCGATGGCCCAGGCGGTGCACGACTTCCGTTCCATCCTCGACCATCTGCGCCACACCGGCGTCGACCGGATCGCGCTGACCGGCATATCGCTGGGGGGGTACACCTCCGCGCTGGTGGCCTCGGTCGACGACCGGCTCGAAGCCGTGATCCCCAACTGCCCGGTCGTCACGCCGGCGACGATGTTCGAAACCTGGTTCCCGGCAAGCAAACTCGTCGGCCTGGGGCTACGCCTGTCGGGCATCGACAGCGACGAGCTGGCCGCGGGGTTGGCCTACCACGGCCCGCTGAACTACCGGCCGCTGGTGCCCAGGGACCGGCGCATGCTCATCACCGGCCTCGGCGACCGGATGGCGCCACCGGACCAGGCCGTCATGCTGTGGGAGCACTGGGACCGCTGCGCGCTGCACTGGTTCCCGGGCAGCCACATCATGCACGTGAGCCAGCTGGACTATCTGCGCCGGATGACGCGGTTCCTGCGGCCCCTGATGTTTTAGCTGCTATCCACAGTCCCGGCTTTGTCCACAGTCTCGGCTGCGGCCGGATCACCCGTCACACCTCGCCGCTAGATTCGAACGCATGTGCGATAGTGGGGTCTTGGATGCGGCGGGGTTGCGTGACGCCGGCGACGCGGCGGTCGTGGCCGCGATCGGCGCCGCCGCGCGTGCCGAGGCGGTGGCCGCGGCGCGCCGGCTGGCCGCCGTCGCCGAGTTCGTGTCCCGCCACGCCCGGGGCGACACCTCGCGCGCCCACTGGTCGTGCGACAACTGGGACGCGATCGCCGCCGAGGTCGCCGCCGCCCAGGGCATCAGCCACGCCATGGCGTCGGGGCAGATGTATCAGGGCATGGCGCTGCGCGAGCGCCTGCCAAAGGTGGCAGCCCTGTTCGCCGACGGCGCGATCAGCGCCCGGCTGGCCTCGGCGATCGTCTGGCACACCGACCTGATCAAGGACCCCGAGATCCTGGCGTTGGTCGATGCCACCCTGGCCGCCGATGCGGCCCGGTTCGGGCCGCTGTCGGTGTCCAAGACCGCCCAGGCCATCGACGCCGTCGTCGACCGGCACGACCCCGCGGCGTTGCGGCGCACCCGCGCCGCCGCCCGGGGCCGCGACGTGGTCATCACCCCTCCCGATGACCAGTCGGGCATCGCGAACCTCTGGGGCGCGATGTTCGCCACCGACGCGGCCGTGCTCGAGCGGCGGCTCTCGCAGCTCGCCCACGACGTGTGCGACGACGACCCGCGCACCGTCGCCCAGCGCCACGCCGACGCCCTGGGCGCCCTGGCCGCGGGGGCCCAACGGTTGGCGTGCAACTGCGGCAACGAGCGGTGCCCGGCCGCCGGGCCCGACGCGCGGGCCACCGCCGTGGTCGTCCACGTTTTCGCCGACGCGGCGGCGCTCGACACACCACCCGACCCGCACCTATCCGGTGAAGTGGCGGCCCCGAAGATCACCGCGCAGACCACCCTGGCCGAGGCGCTGGCGCCCGCTCCCGAACCCGACGTTCCGGCCGGCCCGAAGCCCCCCACCGCGCTGATCGCCGGCGGCGCGGTGCTGCCGTCCTCGATGCTGGCCGAGTTGGTCCGCGGCGGCGCGAAGGTGCGGCCGGTGCGCCACCCCGGCGACAGCCCACCCGAGCCGGGCTACCGCCCGTCGGCCGCGCTGCAGCGGTTCATCCGCTGCCGCGACCTGACTTGCCGGTTCCCCGGATGCGATCGGCCCGCCGAATTCGCCGACATCGACCACACCATTCCCTACCCCCTCGGGCCGACCCACCCCTCCAACCTCAAATGTCTTTGCAGAAAACATCATTTGCTCAAAACTTTTTGGACCGGCTGGCGCGATCGGCAGCACCCCGACGGTGTCATCGTGTGGACCTCACCCTCGGGGCACGAGTACATCACCCGCCCGGGCAGCCGACTGCTGTTTCCCGCCCTGAGCCTGCCCACCGGTGAATTGCCCGCTGCCACAACCACATTACGGCCCACGGGGAACCGCGGCATCATGATGCCCACGCGCCGCCGGACCCGAAAACAGGACCGCGCCCGCCGCATCGACGCCGAGCGCAACGAACGCCCGCCGTTTTAGCGGGCTCAGTGCGCGATCGCCGCCCGGTGCGCCCCGGCCCCCGGGGTGGGCCAGTCCAGCCGTGCCAGCAGACCGGCCGGCTCCGCGGTGTGCCCGTCCAGGCGCTGGGTGGAAAGCAGATCCAGCGCCGCCAGCGCGGGCCCGTGGTTGCCGCGTTGCGGGGTCAGTCCGGCCACCGGCGCGGCGGCCTCGGGCGGCGACTCGGTGAGGAACGCGCAGGCGGCCGCGAACGTCCGCCCGGTGCGGTCACCGGCGATCTCGAGCGCCGTACACGTCTCGCGCACCGGATGTGACAGGACCGCGTCCAGGGTCTCGGGCAACGACTCGTCGACGCAGACCCGGTACACCGCAACGTAATCCGATGCGCCCCGCTGCAACCCGCGCCATGTCTCGCGAGCGTTGGCCGGCAGCAGGCGCGGGACGTCGTCGGGCCCGACCATGGTGGCGTCCCAACCGATTTCGCGCAGGCGGTCGGCCAGTCGACGCACCGCGACACCGGTGGTCTCCGACAACGGGATTTGCGCCGAGCGGGCCCGCAGCGCCGCGAGGTTGTCGGTGGCCGACACCGTGAGCCCGATCCAGGTCTCCTGCACCCGGGCCGCGCTGCTGCGGCTGGTGATCCGTATCGCGTCGGCCCGGATGCCGTAGCAGTCCAGGTGCCGGGCGATCAGCGGCAGCGGCAGCACCTGCGACTCGTCGGCCGGCGGGCCGACCCGCAGCAGCGCGGTCGCCTTGGTCGCGGGCACCGATCCCGGCACGTAGAGGTTGCGGCGGCTCATGATGGCGAGCCGGCGCCGCAGGATCGTGGTGAAGTGCAGCCCACCCCACCAGCCGAACAGCAGGATCACGGCGACGGCGGCGGCGCCGAGCAGCCAGTAGGCGCGTTCGGACCGCCACGGGTAGGCCATCGCCGCGGGCACGACGAACAGCAGCGCCAGTGTCACCCGGCCGGGACCGGGAACCGGTATCGAGCGAAGCGGGCTCACTTGGGTAACTCCTTCCGTCGGCGTGCGCCGATCGCGGTGAAAGCTGCGACGGCCGCGACCGCCACCGCCAGCGCGGCGGTACCGGCCACCGCGACGGTCCGCGGCGTGGTGTCGGCCGGCGCCGCCGCCGCCGGCACGGCCACCGGTTTCGCCGGGGCGGCCGGCGGGCCGGCGGCGGGCAGTTGCCAGGTCAGGGCCGCCGCCGGGTCGACGCTGCCGGCCCCGACGATGTCGGAGGGCGCCCGGGCGCCGTTGTGCGCGGTCGCGGTGAGGCGGTGCACCACCTCGGCGGCCGTCAGCCGGGGGTACATGCTGCGCACCAGCGCGGCGACCCCGGCCACGTAGCCGGCGGCGTAACCGGTGCCGCTGAGCGCGACCAGTTGCTGGTGGTTGCCGGGCAGCCCGTCGGCCAGGCCACCGCCGTCGGCGTTGCTCACCGACACGACGTCTTCCCCGGGCGCCGCGATGCCCACCCACGGCCCGGCCATCGTGAACTTCGACGGCCGGCTCTCGGGGGTCAGGGCAGCCACCGACAGCACGTAGGGCTGCCACCACGACGGGATGGACACCGATTTGACGCCGGCCCAGTTGCGCGGGTCGTCGGGACGGCTCAGGTCGGTCAGCGGGTTGGACTCGCAGGGCGCCCCGTCGCCCGCGGCGGCCACGATCACCGCGTCCTTGTCGACCGCCGCGTAGCGCAGCGCCGCGCCGAGGGCGGCCTGGTCGACGGGGCGGTCGGCCGGCAGGCAGGCGATCGCCGAGACGGTGATCACCCGGGCGCCGAGGTCGGCGGCGTGCACGATCGCCCGGCCCATCGCCGCGACGTCGAGGGAGGCGCGTGCCAGCAGCGGATCGCCGCCCGGGGTGCGGGGCGAGAACTTCGCCGACGTCGTCCTGATCGCCAGCACCCGCGCCGCGGGCGCGACCCCGGAGAAGCCGTCGGCACCCGACGGGCCGGGCTGGCCGGCGATGATCCCGGCGACCAGGGTGCCGTGCCCGTCGCAGTCGGTCAGGCCGTCGGTCGTCTCCACGAAGTCGCCGCCGGGGTCGACGTTGGGCAGCCGCGGACCGGGCCGCACCCCGGTGTCCAGCACCGCGACCAGCTGGCCCTCACCGCGCGAGAACTGCCACGCCGCAGGCAGGTTCAGCATCGCCTGGCTGGGCGACACCACGTCGGGATCGCTGCCGGGAATCACCCCGGAGGTGCTGCACGGCCCGCGCTGTTCCATCGGCTGCACGGGCCCCGGCGTGCCGGCGGGCGGCGGCACCCCCGGATCGAGCTGGGGCTTGCCGATCGCGAACGCCGGCGGGCATGCCCACAGCACAGCCGCGAACGCCGCTGCCAGGCAGGCCGATCCGGCCCGCATCATCGATTGAGCACCAGGGCGAACAGCCCGACCAGATACGCCATGACGGGGATGAGCGACGCGTCCAGGCCGGACGCGACGAAGCCCAGCAGCCGGCGCAGCGGCAGCGAATAGCTCTCCGGCGCGGCGATGCCCGGGTTCAGCGCCACCACCAGCCACGCCGACATCAGCGCGACGAGCACCAGCAGCGCACCCAGTGCGGCAGCCCAGCGGCCCGTCGCGGTATAGCACACCAGCAGCACGCCGGCGACCAGATAGGGCTGGGCGAGCAGCCAGGCCTTGCAGGCCGCCGAGTCCCACACCCGCGCGCGCAACACCGACGCCGCCGCGGTTGCGGCCACCACGTACCAGCCCCAGCCGCCCACGGCCTCGGGCCGCAGCGCGATCGCCACCGAGCCCAGCACGCTGAGCAGCACCGCGGCCGCGATGAACCCGCTCTGGTGGGCGTCGCCGATCCGGACCCGCCGCGGCAGGTCCTCGAGCACCCGCAGCGACGGCGCCGACGGCGTGGGGTCGCCGGGCGCCGGGATGACCGGCAACGGGAAGCGCGCCCACAGCGCCGAGAGCGGGGCCGCCTCGACGGTCACCAGCAGGGCCGCCACGATCAGGCCGCAGCCGAGGGTGAGCATCGGTAGCCGCCAGTACATCTCGATGCCCGCGGCCACCAGTACGCCGGCCCCTAGTACCGCCGTCGCGGTGAACAGGCCGACGACGCGCTCGCGCTCCCCGCCGGGCACCATCAGCGCGATCAGGGACCACGCTGTGGCCCCGGCCGCGGCCAGCACCAGGTTCGCCGGCCCGAACCGGCCGGGCACCGCCAGCGCCAGGGCGGCCGCGACGGGTACCAGGGCGGTGATCGAGAGCGCGATGCCGGTGCGGGGCGAACGCGCGGTGACCAGCAATCCGGCCACCGCGGTCAGCGCCGCGACCACGCTGACCCCGACCAGTCCGGCCAGCGCCCCGGTGGCCGCCCGGTAGCTGACCGACAACGCGGTGGCCACCAGCGCCACGACGATCGTCGCGGCCAGCGCGCCACGCTGGATGTGCGCGGCACCCCAGGGCCGCAGCCGCGAGGCCGAGAAGATCATGGCGGCGTCGGCGATGTCCTCGACGATGCCCGGCGCGGGCGGGCCGGACGGAACCGGTTGCAGCGCAAGCAGATCACCGTCGACGACACCGACGGTGTCCAGGCTGGCGTCCAGGCTGAACGGCGCCCCGCCGACGGGAGCCAGGCTCAGCTGGACGGCCGCCCCGTCGTCGCCGTGGCCGTTGGAGTTCGCCGGAACCATCAAACGCCGTACCGCGGGCAGGATTTCGCGCAGCGGCAGCTCGGCGGGCAGGGCCATCTCCGTCAGCCTGCTGTCCGCGAGGATGGCGACGCGGACGATCGGCATGACGGTGCCGGACATCATCGGGCCCGCCACGGTTGCTGGGACATCGTGCTCTCTTCTCTATCTGTGTGTCGTTGCGGAAAAGTCTCGGGCCAGCCGCTGACCGGGGAACCACGGGTCGTCCGGCAACAAGGCGGTCAGTTGCTCGACGGCGACGGCCGTCGCGAATGGGGTGCCCGGGCGAAACGTCGAGATCCACTCGCCGTCGAACGCGCGGGACGGGCTGACCAGTACGCGCCCCGCGGTGGTGTCGACCAGGCTCATGCCGACCTCGGTGGTCGCGTGCCGCCCGTCGCGGCGGCAGCCGGCGACCACCTCGACGTAGCTGCGCGGGCCGGTGAACACCGATTCGACCACCGGTCGCGCCGAATCCGGAATGCCCAGGTAGTCAAGGACTTCCGGCAGCGGCACACCGGAGCGCAACCGCTCGTCGGCCCGCGCCCCGACCCGCGCCGGCAGGCTGAACTCCTCGAATTGGGCCGGCGGCCGCTGCGCCAGCCCGGCACCGAGGACGGGAACCAGCGCCCGGGCGTCCTCGATGTCCATGGCGGTCAACGTGATCAGCTGCGCGCTGCGCAGGGCCACGACGGTCTTGCCGGTGACCCCCGGGCGCCTGGCCACCACGCCGCGCAGCAACTCGCCCGGGCCCGGGCCGACGAAGCGCAGGTCCAGCCACCGGTCCGGGAAGCACACCACCCTGATCCAGTCGGCCACCGCCGCGTTGACGACACCCTCGGCCGACACCAGGCCCATCCGGGTCAGCTCGTCGCTCCGACTCCGGCAGAACGCGTCCCGCTGCGCGGCATCGCAATAGGGCGTGGTGATCGCCAGAACCCAGGGGAAGTTGCCCGCCCCGATGGTTTCCGCGATGAACCACGCCTGGTCGACCGTCAGCTCGACGGCGTTGGGTGCTGTGTTCATCGACGTCGTGGACGCGGTGCCTAACCGCCCCACTTGGCGGCTTCGGCCGCGTCGCGGGCGTACATGGACAGGGTGTTGCCCTCGTGGGTGCTGGCCATCGCCTGGTAGGCCCGCACCATGTCCTCCATGGCCTGGTTCCACTGAGCCTGCCACACCTGATAGGTCATGCCGGTGTCGCCCTGCCAGGCGCTGGACAGCGCCGCCTGCTCGCTGGCGATGTCGGCGCCCAGCCCCTGCAGCGTTCCGGCGTAGCCGGACATGTCCGCGGCGTGCGCCAGCATCGCCGGGTAGTTGTACATGATCTGTGAC
>NZ_JBYCLG010000257.1:0-13923 GCF_057473785.1 Mycobacterium sp. TH-M103 | reverse complement strand
CCCTCGTTCATGTGGAATACCTCGGGCGCGGGCAGGCCCGCGTTGGCCGTGAACGCGCGGATCGCCCGCACCCCGCCGACGCCGGCCAGGATCTCCTGTTTGATGCGGTGTTCCTGGTCGCCCCCGTAGAGGCGGTCGGTGACGCCGCGCAGCTCGTGTTCGTTCTCGGGCACGTCGGAATCCAGCAGCAGCAGCGGAACGCGACCGACCTGCGCGACCCAGACCCGGGCTCGCAACTGCGCCGAGTCGGGCAGGTCCAGCTCCACCAGCACCGGATCGCCGGTGCTGGTGTCGGTGAGCAGCCGCAGCGGCAACCCCTGCGGGTCCAGCGACGGGTAGGTCTCCATCTGCCAGCCGTCGGCGGTCAGCGACTGCCGGAAGTATCCGGAGCGGTAATAGAGGCCCACGGCCACCAACGGCACCCCCAGATCGGAGGCGGACTTCAGGTGGTCGCCGGCCAGGATCCCCAACCCGCCCGAGTAGTTGGGCAACACCTCGGCGACGCCGAACTCCATCGAGAAGTAGGCGATCGCCGTCGGCATCGCCACCCCGTTGTCCTGCTGCTGCTGGTACCAGAGCGGACGGCTCAGGTAGTCGCGCAGGTCGGCGGCCAGGGCGTCGAGCCGACTGAGAAATCCCTCGTCGACGGCCAATTCGTCAAGCCGGGCGGGGCTCACCGCCCCCAGCAGCGCAACCGGATCGGAGCCGCACTGGGCCCACAGCGTCGGGTCGATGGTGGCGAACAGGTCCTGTGTCGGCTTGTCCCACGACCACCTCAGGTTGGTGGAGAGCTGTTCCAGCGCGACCAGGCGCTCGGGTAGATGAGCACGGACGGTAAAGCGGCGGAGGGCTTTCACACGTCCTTACCTTACTGAGGCTGCCAACCGGTGCAGCGCTACTAACCCAGCGTTTACCTTCAGTGGTGTGGCCGGACCCTAGGGTGGGTATCGGGAAGTAATGGGGGCGCGGCGAGACTTTCCAGGCGTGGTCCCCCACGAAACGAGTTTTCCCGCACGAAAGGCATTCCGCGACGAGGGACCCCGCGGTCGTGCCGCACAACCGGAACGGCCCCGGCCACTACCGCGGGCCGCCGACGAGCCGGGCAGATTGAATCCCCCGGCGACGAATCCGCCCGAGCAGCGGGCGGAGGAGGAGCCGGGCAGATTGAATGGAGTGGTGGTGCCGGGTCGCGTCGAGATCGATAACGTCCAGCCCGTCGTTTCGTGCGGCGCGTACCCCGCCAAGGCGGTGGTCGGCGAGGTCGTCCCGGTCAGCGCGGCGGTGTGGCGGGAGGGCCACGACGCCGTCGCGGCGACCTTGGTGGTGCGCCACCTCGGACAGCGCTATCCGCAGGTGACCGAGGTCCGTCAAATCAAGGCGGTCGAGGCCCCCACGCGGCCAGCCGGGGCGCACGAGGCGGGCGCGGCCGATCAGCAGCGGGTCAAGCCGCAGCTGTTCCCCATGACGATGGGCGAAGAGCCCTACGTGTTCCACGGCCAGTTCACCCCCGACCGGGTCGGCCTGTGGATGTTCCGCGTCGACGGGTGGGGCGACCCGATCGCCACGTGGAAGCACGGGCTGATCGCGAAGTTGGACGCCGGCCAGGGCGAGACCGAACTGTCCAACGACCTGCTGGTCGGTGCCGGGCTGTTCGAGCGCGCCGCGGCCGGGGTGCCCCGCGCGCTCCGCGATCCGCTGCTGGCCGCGGCCGCAACGCTGCGGGCCCCCGGCGACCCGGTCACCCGCACCGCGCTGGCCCTGGCGCCCGAGATCGACGAACTGCTGGCCGAGCACCCGTTGCGCGACCTGGTGACCCACGGCGAACAGTTCGCGATCTGGGTGGACCGGCCGCTGGCCCGCTTCGGCGCCTGGTACGAACTGTTTCCGCGCTCCACCGGCGGATGGGACGCCGACGGCAACCCGGTGCACGGCACCTTCGCCACGACGACCGCCCAGCTGCCACGCATCGCCGACATGGGGTTCGACGTCGTGTACCTTCCGCCGATCCATCCGATCGGCAAGGTGCACCGCAAGGGCCGCAACAACTCCCCCACCGCGGCACCCGGGGACGTGGGCTCGCCGTGGGCGATCGGCAGCGACGAGGGCGGCCACGACGCCATCCACCCCAGCCTGGGCACCATCGATGACTTCGACGACTTCGTGGCCGCGACAAGGGCTTTGGGCATGGAAGTGGCGCTGGATCTGGCACTGCAATGCGCGCCGGATCACCCCTGGGCCCGCGAACACCGGGAGTGGTTCACCGAGCTGCCGGACGGCACAATCGCCTACGCCGAGAACCCGCCGAAGAAGTACCAGGACATCTATCCGCTCAACTTCGACAACGACCCCGCCGGCCTCTACGAGGAGGTTCTGCGCGTGTGCCGGCACTGGATCGATCACGGCGTCAAGATATTTCGGGTCGACAACCCGCACACCAAGCCACCGAACTTCTGGGCCTGGCTGATCGCCCAGATCAAAGACCGCGACCCCGACGTGTTGTTCCTCTCCGAGGCGTTCACGCCGCCGGCCCGGCAATACGGGCTGGCCAAGCTCGGTTTCACCCAGTCCTACAGCTACTTCACCTGGCGCACGGCCAAGTGGGAACTCACCGAGTTCGGCAACGACATCGCCGCGCTCGCCGACTTCCGCCGGCCCAACCTGTTCGTCAACACCCCCGACATCCTGCACGCGATCCTGCAGCACAACGGTCCCGGCATGTTCGCCATCCGCGCCGTGCTGGCCGCCACGATGGGCCCGGCCTGGGGCATGTACTCCGGCTACGAACTCTTCGAGCACCGGGCGGTGCGGGAGGGCAGCGAAGAGTACCTGGACTCGGAGAAGTACGAACTGCGTCCCCGCGACTACGCGGGCGCACTCGCCGAGGGTCGGTCGCTCGAGCCGTTCATCTCCCAGCTCAACGAGATCCGCCGGCGTCATCCTGCGCTGCAGCAGCTGCGCACCATACATTTCCACAACGTGGACAACGACGCCCTGTTGGCCTACAGCAAGTTCGACCCCGCCACCGGCGACTGCGTGCTGGTGGTGGTGAGTCTCAACGCGTTCGGGCCCGAGGAAGCCACCCTGTGGTTGGACATGGCCGCACTGGGTATGGAGCCCTACGAACGATTCTGGGTGCGCGACGAGATAACAGGACACGAATTCCAATGGGGCCAAGCCAATTACGTTCGCCTAGACCCGGCGCAAGCAGTCGCGCACGTCATCAACATGCCCCTCATACCGCACGAATCCCGAATCACGCTGCTACGCAGGGGTTGAACGCACCGGAGGTGAAAGGGATATGAGCAATGCCGATCAACTCGCCGAAACGCACCTGGCGCCCGACCATGACGACCTGTCGCTTCTGGTGGCCGGCACCCATTACAACCCGCACAGCATTCTGGGCGCCCACGAGTATGCCGACCACACCGTTATCCGGGCATACCGGCCGCACGCCACCGAGGTCGTCGCGCTCGTCGGTGACGACCGGTACCCGATGCGTCACATCGAATCAGGCCTGTTCGCCGTGGCGCTGCCCTTCACGGACCTGATCGACTACCGGCTGCAGATCAGCTATGAGGGCTCCGACCCGTACACGGTCGCCGACGCCTACCGCTTCCTGCCCACCCTGGGCGAGATGGACCTGCACCTGTTCGGCGAAGGACGTCACGAGCGGCTCTGGGAAGTCCTCGGCGCCCATCCCCGCTCCTTCACCACGGCCGACGGTGTGGTCGACGGTGTCTCCTTCGCCGTCTGGGCACCCAACGCCAAAGGCGTCAGCCTGATCGGGGAGTTCAACGGCTGGACGGGCACCGACGCGCCCATGCGGGAACTGGGCTCCTCGGGCGTGTGGGAGTTGTTCTGGCCCGGGTTCTCCGTCGGCGGCCTCTACAAGTTCCGCGTGCACGGCGCCGACGGCGTGGTGACCGAACGGGCTGACCCGATGGCGTTTGCCACCGAGGTGCCCCCGCACACCGCGTCACGCGTGGCGGTCAGCAGCTACCGCTGGAGCGACGAGGACTGGATGACCCGACGCGCCGAGCGCAATCCGGTGTTCGAGCCGATGAGCACCTACGAGGTCCACCTGGGTTCGTGGCGCCCGGGGCTCAGCTACCGCCAGCTCGCCCGCGAGCTCACGGACTATGTGGTGGAGCACGGCTTCACCCACGTCGAACTGTTGCCGGTGGCCGAGCACCCGTTCGCCGGCTCGTGGGGATACCAGGTCACCTCCTACTACGCGCCCACGTCGCGGTTCGGCACACCCGACGAGTTCCGCGAACTCGTCGACGCCCTGCACCGGGCCGGCATCGGGGTCATTGTGGATTGGGTGCCCGCACACTTTCCCAAGGACGCGTGGGCGCTGGGCCGCTTCGACGGCACCGCACTCTACGAGCACTCCGATCCACGACGCGGCGAGCAACTCGACTGGGGCACTTACGTGTTCGACTTTGGCCGCCGCGAGGTGCGCAACTTCCTGGTGGCCAACGCGCTGTACTGGATCGAGGAGTTCCATGTCGACGGCCTGCGCGTGGACGCCGTCGCCTCGATGCTCTACCTGGACTACTCGCGCCCGGCCGGCGGCTGGACGCCCAACGTCTACGGCGGGCGCGAGAACCTCGAGGCGGTCCAGTTCCTGCAGGAGATGAACGCCACGGTGCACAAGACGGCGCCGGGGATCGTCACCATCGCCGAGGAGTCGACGTCGTGGCCAGGCGTGACGCGTCCGACAAGCCTTGGCGGCCTGGGCTTTTCGATGAAGTGGAACATGGGCTGGATGCACGACACCCTGGACTACATCAGTCGCGACCCGATCTATCGCAGCTACCACCACCACGAGATGACGTTCTCGATGCTCTATGCGTTCAGCGAGAACTACGTCCTGCCGATCAGCCACGACGAGGTGGTGCACGGCAAGGGCACGCTGTGGGGGCGGATGCCGGGCAACAACCACGTCAAGGCCGCCGGCCTGCGCAGCCTGCTCGCCTACCAGTGGGCGCACCCGGGCAAGCAGTTGTTGTTCATGGGCCAGGAATTCGGCCAGCGCAACGAGTGGTCCGAGGAGCACGGCCTGGATTGGTGGCAACTCGACGAGCAGGGCTTCTCCAACGGCATCCTGCGGATGGTGCGCGACATCAACGCCATCTACCGCAGTCATCCGGCGCTGTGGAGCCAGGACACCGTTCCCGACGGCTACTCCTGGATCGACGCCAACGACTCCGCCAACAACGTGCTGAGCTTCCTGCGTTACGGCAGCGACGGTTCGGTCATGGCCTGCGTCTTCAACTTCGCGGGTGCCGAGCACAGCGGCTACCGGCTCGGACTGCCGTGCGCCGGCCGGTGGCGCGAGGTGCTCAACACCGACGCCACGGACTACAACGGTTCCGGGGTCGGCAACATGGGTGGCGTCGACGCGACCGAGGACCCGTGGCACGGGCGGCCGGCGTCGGCGTGTCTGGTGTTGCCGCCCACGTCGGCGCTGTGGCTGGCGCCCGAGTAGCGCTCGGCATTCAGCGCGAGCAGACGCAAAATCGCCCTAAACCGGAGGTTTCAGGGCGATTTTGCGTCTGCTCGCCGCGTCAGTACAGCGCGTTGGCGAGGTTGCGCCGGCCGGCGACGACCTCCGGATCGGCCGGATCGAACAGTTCGAACAACTCGACGAGGCGGGTGCGCACCTTGGCGCGCTCGTCCCCGGATGTCTTGCGCACCAACGTGATCAGACGTTCGAAGGCGGCGCCGACGTCCTGGTTGAGGATCTGCACGTCGGCGGCCGCGAAGGCGGCGTCGATGTCACCCGGCGCCGCATCGGCCACCGCGACCGCGTCGGGGACTTGAGCCGTTGCGCGCGTGAGGAAGTCGATCCGCCTGATCGCGGCCTTCGCCTCGACGCTGCCGGGGTTGGCGTCCAGGATCGCCTGGTACGACTCCTTGGCGGCCTCGAAGTCGCCGGCCTCGAGTCGCTGGCGCGCCTGCAACAGCTCCGGATCGGTTTGCGGCGACTCCCCGGCCTCCCCCGGGCCCCTGAGCTTGCCGTCCGTTGCCGCGAGCAGCGAATCCACCCAACGGCGCAGCTGGTCGGCCGGTTGCACGCCCTCGAAACTGGACAACGGCTGCCCGGCGGCCAACGCCACCACGGTCGGAACCGCCTCCACACCGAACGCCTGGGCGACCCGGGGAGCCACCTCGACGTCCACCGTGGCCAGCGACCATTTGCCGTTGTCCTCGGCGGCCAGCGCGGACAGCGTTTCGGCCAGCTGGGCACACGCGTCGTTGCGCGGCAACCACAACAGCACCACGACCGGCACTTCGCCGGACCGGATCAGCACCTCGTCTTCGAAATTGGCCTCGGTGACCTCGGTCACCCCCGCCGCCGGCGCCGCCCGGCCGCCGGCCCCAGCTGCCGATGCTTTTTGCTGAGCGCGCTGCTTGAGGCCGGACAGGTCGACCGCACCAGCCAGCGCAGGCCCTATGGAGGATCGCGGACGCGTCACGCCGTCAAGTCTGTCATGCACATCGGCACCCGATCCACCCGGTCGCGCGGACACTCGCGCACAGTGAAAATCCGGCCGCGGCCCCCGCCGAAAGGCGCCTGAGCGCCCGATATGACGAACATCACACGTGTGCGCGCGAACCCCGCGCCAGCAACGCCGGCGCGGGGGCCGTTACCCGGCCCGCAGAATCAGCGCATCGCCCTGTCCACCCGCCCCGCACAGGGCGGCGACACCGTAGCCGGAGCCGCGGCGCGCCAACTCCAGGGCGACGTGCAGCGCGATGCGGGCTCCCGACATGCCGATCGGGTGCCCGACGGCGATCGCGCCGCCGTTGACGTTGACGATGTCGGGATTCAGCCCCAGCTCGCGGGTCGAGGCCAGCGCGACCGCCGCGAACGCCTCGTTGATCTCCACCACGTCGAGTTGGTCGACCGAGATGCCTTCGCGCCCGAGCGCCTTCCTGATCGCGTTGGCCGGCTGCGACTGCAGCGTCGAATCCGGTCCGGCCACGACGCCGTGCGCACCGATCTCGGCCAGCCACGTCAGGCCCAGCGCCTGGGCTTTCTCCTTGTTCATCACCACGACCGCGGCCGCGCCGTCGGAGATCTGCGACGCCGAACCCGCGGTGATGGTGCCGTCACGGCGGAACGCCGGCTTGAGACCGGCCAGCGATTCGGCGGTGGTGTTGGCGCGGATGCCCTCGTCCTCGGCGAACTGCAGCGGGTCACCCTTGCGCTGCGGGATGTTGACCGGCACCACCTCGTCGGCAAACACCCCGTCCTTCCACGCCGCGGCCGCCCGCTGATGCGAACGCGCGGCGTAGGAGTCCTGCTCCTCGCGGGTGAATTTGTCGACGTCGTTGCGCTGCTCGGTGAGCGCGCCCATCGGCTGGTCGGTGAACACGTCGTACAGGCCGTCGTAGGCCATGTGGTCCAGCACGGTGACGTCGCCGTACTTGTAGCCCGAGCGGCTGTCCATCAGCAGGTGCGGCGCCTTGGTCATGGACTCCTGCCCGCCGGCCACCACCACGTCGAACTCTCCGGCGCGAATCAGCTGGTCAGCCAGGGCGATGGCGTCGATACCGGACAGGCACATCTTGTTGATCGTCAGTGCCGGGACGTCCCAGCCGATGCCGGCCGCCACCGCCGCCTGGCGCGCGGGCATCTGACCGGCTCCGGCGGTCAGCACCTGGCCCATGATCACGTACTCGACCAGCGACGCCGGCGCCTCGACGTTCGGGAAGGCCTTTTCCAGCGCGCCGGAAATCGCGATGGCGCCCAGGTCACTGGCCGAAAAGTCCTTCAGCGAACCCATCAGCTTGCCGATGGGAGTACGGGCTCCAGCAACGATCACCGACGTCGTCATGACTATCTCCTTAGGCCTACTAGGCGCTCACTGGGGGCCGATTCCGATCCCCGAAGAAGCGAAATCTTTGCCGTCAGGTTACCGTTGTGAGATGACGACGGATCAAGTTGACGCCCGTCAGTTGCTGTCTACCGCGCTCGTGACGGCGGTTGATCATGTCGGCATCGCAGTCCCCGACCTCGACGCGGCCATCGCCTGGTACCACGACCACCTCGGCATGATCCTGGTGCACGAGGAAGTCAACGACGATCAGGGTATCCGTGAGGCCATGCTGGCGGTGCGCGACGCGCCGCCCGGCACCGCACAGATTCAGCTGATGGCCCCGATCGACGACTCGTCGACGATCGCCAAGTTCCTCGACAAGCGCGGGCCGGGCATCCAGCAGATGGCCGTCCGGGTCGGCGACCTCGACGTCATCAGCGAGCACCTGCGCTCCCACGGGGTCCGTCTGGTGTACGAAGCACCCCGCCGCGGTACGGCCAACTCCCGCATCAACTTCGTCCATCCCAAGGATGCCGGCGGAGTCCTCATCGAGCTCGTCGAACCCGCTTCCTGAACGGCTGCGGCATTGAAGGGCCTCACGACCATTTCCGGGTAGGCCGGCGCGTCGCGCGGGCGGCCCAGCACCCCGTGTGCCAGTGCCGGCGGTCCCCGATCCCGGCGTCGTGATTATCGGTCGGCCAGACCACCACATGCGCGGTGCCCGAACGGATCTCGTGGTCACAGCCGGGGCAGCGGTAGATCTTGACGGCACGCGCCGCCGCGACCGGGCGAACCTCGTATTCGTGCCCGTCGGGTCCCGTCTCGACCCGCCGCGAGACCGCCGACAACGGCACGGGCCGCTGTCGTCGCGGCGGTGTGCGGCGCCGTGCCATGCGGCCAGTCTAATCCGGGGCCCTCAGAACAGCCGGTACTCGTCGCTGTCCATGCCCCGCATCTTGTCGTAATCCAGTGTGAGACAACGAATCCCGCGGTCCTCGGCCAGCGTGCGCGCCTGCGGTTTGATCTGCTGGGCGGCGAACACCCCGTGGACCGGGGCCAGCAGGCTGTCGCGGTTGAGCAGCTCGAGATAACGGGTGAGCTGCTCGACGCCGTCGATCTCGCCGCGCCGCTTGATCTCCACCGCGACCGCCCCGCCCCGCTCGTCGCGGCAGAGCAGATCGACGGGCCCGATCGCGGTCATGTACTCCCGGCGCACTAACGTGTACCCCTCGCCCAGCAGCTGCACGTGCTCGGCGAGCAACGCCTGCAGGTGGGCCTCGACGCCGTCCTTGACCAACCCGGGATCGACGCCCAGGTCGTGGCTGGAGTCATGCTCGACCGCTTCGACGGTGATGCGCAGCTGTTCTCCTGCTTTGTTTTCCACCACCCACACCGGCGCCTCGCCGACGGGCTCCTCGGTCAGCCGGCACGGCGGACTCATCCAGTTCAACGGCTTGTAGGCGCGGTCGTCGGCGTGCACGCTGACCGACCCGTCGGCCTTGAACAGCAACAACCTGCGCGCGGACGGTAAATGCGCGGTGAGCCGGCCGACGTAGTCGACGGTGCATTGGGCAATCACGAGTCGCACCCGACTCACCTTAGAGCGTGGCCGACAAATTAGGCTGACGCCACCATGTCGGCAGAAAAGACGGTGGCACGGCGCCTGGGCCGGGTGCTCGAAGCGGTCACCCGTCAGAGCGGCCGGCTGTCGGAGACCCCGGCGTACGGCTCGCTGCTGCTCGGGCGGGTCACCGAAAGCCAACGGCGCCGGCGCATCCGCATCCAGGTGATCCTGACCGTGCTCGTCGTGGCCGTGAACCTGATCGGCATCGGCGTCGCCCTGCTGTTGGTGACGGTCGCGATCCCCGAGCCGAGCGTGTTCGACGACGCGCCGCTCTGGCTCACGTTCGCGGTGGTGCCCGCCTACATCGCGGTAGCGCTGGCACTGGGCGCGTTCTGGATCACCCGGCGGACCGTGATCGCGCTGCGCTGGTCGATCGAGGAGCGCACACCGACCCGCGAGGACGAGCGCAACACGTTCCTGGCGCCGTGGCGGGTCGCGATCGTCGACATCGTCCTGTGGGGATCCGGCGCGGCGCTGCTGACCACCCTCTACGGGCTGGTCAACGTCTTGTTCGTCCCGCGGTTCCTGTTCGTCGTGACGTTTGCGGGCGTCCTGGTCGCCACCGGGAGCTATCTGGCAACCGAGTTCGCGCTACGTCCGGTGGCCGCGCAGGCGCTCGAGGCGGGACGTCCGCCCCAGCGGCTGACCGCGGGCATCATGGGCCGGACCATGATGGTCTGGTTCTTCGGCTCGGGCGTCCCGGTGATCGGTATCGCGCTGGTGGCCTTCTTCCAGCTCCTGATGCGCAACATGACCGAAACCGAGTTCGCCGTCGGCGTGGTGATGATCTCCACCGCCACGCTGATTTTCGGTTGCCTGTTGATGTGGATCCTGGCGTGGCTGACGGCAACGCCGGTGCGGGTGGTGCGCACGGCGCTCGAGCGGGTCGAGCGCGGCGATCTGCGGGGCAACCTGGTGGTGTTCGACGGGACCGAACTCGGCGAGTTGCAACGCGGTTTCAACGCGATGGTCGACGGCCTGCGTGAACGGGAACGCGTGCGCGACCTGTTCGGCCGGCACGTCGGACGCGAGGTGGCCGCCGCCGCCGAACGCGAGCGCCCGAAGCTGGGCGGGGAAGAACGCCACGTCGCCGTCGTGTTCATCGACATCGTCGGCTCCACCCAGTTGGTGACCAGCCGCCCGCCCGCCGAAGTCGTCGCGGTGCTCAACGGGTTTTTCGGCATCGTCGTCGAGGAGGTCGACCGACACCGCGGCCTGGTCAACAAGTTCGAGGGCGACGCGACGCTGGCCGTGTTCGGCGCCCCGAACCGCCTCGAGCGCCCCGAAGAGGAGGCGCTGGCGGCTGCCCGCCGCATCGCCGAGCGGCTCGGCGAGGAGATGCCCGAATGCCAGGCCGGCATCGGCGTCGCGGCGGGCCAAGTGGTCGCCGGCAACGTCGGCGCCCGGGAACGCTTCGAGTACACCGTGATCGGTGAGCCGGTCAACGAGGCCGCGCGGCTGTGCGAGCTGGCCAAGTCATATCCGGGCCGGTTGCTCGCGACGGCCGGCACGCTCGACGGCGCGAGCGAAAACGAGCGCGCCCGTTGGTCGCTGGGCGAGACGGTCACCCTCCGCGGGCACGAGCGCCCCACCCGGCTCGCCTCGCCCGCCGAGCCCGCTCCCCCGACCGAGTAGACCGCGTCACCGCCGGCCGCGGGGCCGCAGCACGGGTGTCACGAGCTGACCGGTCTGGAGATAGCTGTCCAGATTGCGGATCGCGAGCTGCGCCATCGCCCGTCTCGTCCGGGCCGTCGCGCTGCCGATGTGCGGGAAGAGCACCACGTTGTCGAGCCCGAGCAACTCCGTGGGCACCCGGGGCTCGTCGGCGAAGACGTCCAGGCCCGCGCCGGCCAGCCCGCCGCTGGTCACCAGCTCCACCAGCGCGTCCTGGTCGACCACGCTGCCGCGCGCGATGTTGATCAGGTAGCCCTCGGGCCCCAACGCGTGCAGGACTCTGCGGTCGACCAGGTGGCGCGCTTCGTGATCACCCGTGGTGGCGACGACGAGGACGTCGACCGATTCGGCCAACTCGACCGGAGACTCGGCGTAGCGGTACGGCGACCCTTCGATCCGGTTGCGGTTGTGATAGGCGATGGCACAGTCGAACCCGAGCAGCCTGCTCGCGATGGCCGAACCGATGCGACCGAGGCCCAGGATGCCGACCCGCAGGCCGCTGACGTCCCTGGCGTACGGGAACTGGCCCTCGCGCGCCCATCGGCCGCCCCGCACGTAGCGGTCGGCGGCGCCGAAACGCCGCACCGCCATCAGGATCAGCCCCAGCGCCGTATCGGCGACCGTGTCCGAGAGCACGCCGGGGGTGTTGCTCACGCCGACCCCCAAGCGCTCCGCCGCGTCCAGGTCGATCAGGTCCACACCGGCGCCGTTATTGACGATCGCCTCCAGGCCGGGCAGCGCCGCTATCATCTCCGCGTCGACGCCGGGCCGCCCGGACGTGACCAGCACCCGGACACCGGCCGCGCGCCCCGCCAGGAAATCGGCCCGACCGGGACCGTCGGGCAGCCTGGGGATCCGGTAACGCGCGGCCAGCTCGGCCTCGAAGGTGGGCTCGAACTCGCCGATGCCCAGCACGCCGTCGGGACTCTTCAGCGTCACGCTTCCATCATCGCCCACCATGCCGATGAATTTCCCCACCGATCACGTTGTGACGGAGCTTTTCCCGACCGAACGACTACATCGGCGGCATCAGCACCGTGTCGATCAGGTACACCGTGGCGTTCGCCGTCGGCACGCCACCGCAGACAACGCGGGCGTTTGCGACCCTGAGATCGTTCCCCTGGCCGGTCACGTTCACGTCCGCGCCTTGCAGGGTCTTGTGGGAACCCGCCACCCGAGCCGGACTCAGCTGCCCTTGCACCACGTGATAGGTCAGGATGCTGGTCAGCAGCTTCGAATCGGTCTTGAGCTGGCCGATCGTCGACTCCGGCAGCTTGCCGAAGGCGGCGTCGGTCGGTGCGAACACCGTGTACTGGCCGTTGTCGAGCGTGTCGACCAGGTTCACATCGGGATTCAGCTTGCCGGAAAGCGCGGCGGTCAGCGTCGTCAGCATCGGGTTGTTCGACGCCGCCACCGCGACGGGGACCTGCGACATGCCCTCTACCGATGCGGGACCGCTGGGATTTGCCGCCGCGTAATCCGCGCATCCGGGCCCCACCAGGTCGGCCGCTGCCGCGGTCGGGGCGGTGGTCACGGTGAGACCGATGAGGGTCGCCGCCGCGAAACCCGTCGCCAACATTGAGGTGGTGCGTGCTTTCATGTGTCTGGCCTCCTAAGTGTCGGCGACGGTATCCGCCGCCGGATTGGTATCGACACGAGTAGTTCGGAGCTCGAACCGGTTTGGACTGCCGACCGTGCAAATCAATCGCGCCGGGGTTTAGCCGTAGGTGAACGAGTAGATCTGCAACCCCTGGCTGGGGCGAACCTCGAGCGTTCCCGGCGCCAGACGATCGTCGGCGACGATCTGGTGCGACGTCGGCGGACCGCTGATCGGCACCGCAACGGAGTGTCCGCCGCGCGTGACGGTCAGAGTTCCCCTTCCACCGGCGACGACATAGACGTCTTGGGCGTGGTAGTTCAGTTCGATGCCGCACCGGTCCGTGTCGGCCGTCGCGCCCTGGTAGTCCAGCGACCACCGTCCCCGCAGCGCGAAGCTGTCGGCGGCGAGGGCCGGTGGGTAGTCGAACGTCGCGGCCCCTTCGTCGTAACGGCCGCCACCGCCGTAGTTGACGACCTTGCCGACTGCCAAATAAGTCTCCGGGGTGGTCTGTCGGCGGGGAGCGGAGCCGGTCGTGTCCCGCGGCGGCGGCAGCTCGAGTCCGGGATGCGCGTCGACGAGGAGCCGCCGGATCAGCTTCTCGGTGACGCTGTAGTCACCTTCGCCGAACTTGATGTGCCGCACCTCGCCGGCGCCGTCGGTCAGATATTCCGCGGGCCAGTAGCGGTTTCGGTAGTTCGTCCACGTCGAATACCGGTTGTCGAGGGCGATCGGATACCGGATGCCCAGGTCGGCGGCGCCTTTGGCGACATTGCCGGCCACCTTCTCGAAGGCGTACTCGGGCGTGTGCACCCCGACCACCTCGAACCCGTACTCCTTGTACGCGTCGTACCAGCCGACGACGTGGGGGATGGCGCGCTGGCAGTTGATGCACGAGTACGCCCAGAAATCGATCAGGACAACCTTGCCGCGCAGCGACGCGAGTTCGACCGGCCGGTCCCCGGGTGTGTTCAGCCATTCGGTTATGCCCTTGAGACCCGGTGCCGGGCCGCAGTTTTCGAGCTCCGTGGCACCGTTGCCGCAGTTGGACAGCTGCGCGTTCTGGTCGTTGACGAGGCCACCGAGTTGCAGGTGCTGCCGGATCCCAGGGTCGGCGGCCAGCCTGTCCTGCAGCGATCCGGTGTAGTCGGGCACGGCGGTCTGCAGCGCCGCGGCCACATTGAACACCAAGGCCA
>NZ_JBYCLG010000256.1:0-2598 GCF_057473785.1 Mycobacterium sp. TH-M103 | reverse complement strand
CCATCCCGCCCCGCCAGGTGCGCCACACGAGCGACCGGGAATAGCCGTCGCGGCGGAGGTTCTTGGTCCAGTTCTCCGTATCGGTGCGGGCGCCGGCGGGAAGGGGCACGTCGGCAAGCCGGTCGGCCACCTGCCGGTCGGTAAGGAACTCGCGGGCGGCCGCCAGCAGGAACGCGGCGCTCCCGCCTCCGCCGAGATGGCCCTCGAGGTCGCGGAGTTGACCGACCTGTTCAGGGGTGAGTTCGTCGGCCAGGTCGCGCCAGGTGGTCGGATTAGTGGGCGTGGTCATGGTGCTGCACCTACCTCTTTATAGGGTTCTTAGGCAGTTCGCGGCCAACCCCGAAAAAACACCTACTGGCACCCCGAAAAACTTTTGCGCAGAAAGGAAGACGAAGACGACGAGGATGCGGAGGACGAAAGCTGATCGCGCCCGTCAGCCCGCCAGCGTCGCCCGGATGCACACGGTGACGTAGGGCAGCGCAAGTCCCGTCGAATTCGCCAGGGCCGGATGGGTGGCCAGCAGCTCGCGGACCGCCTCGAGTGTCTTGGTGCGGACCTCGGCCGGCGAGGTGATGCAGTAGCTGCGCGACGCCACCAGATCGATCAACGCTTGCGGCGTAAGGTAATTCGTCCACTCCACGCGGTGGCGCTCCAGGTCGGTGAATGGTGCGGGCAGCGTCACGTCGAGCCGGCCGCCGTCGTCGTCGCTGCCGATGATCTCGCCGAGCTCGCGCACCCAGCCGAGCCGTTCGTCGCGGGTGTTCCACACCAGGCCCAGCCGCCCGCCGGGGCGCAGCACGCGGGCCACCTCCGGAATCGCTCGCGCCGGATCCACCCAATGCCAGGCCTGGGCGACCAGCACGGCGTCAACACTGTTGTTTGGCAACGGAATCTCTTCCGCGGTGCCCAGCAGGGCCCGGGTCTCCGGCAGCGCGTCCCGCAGCACTTCGAGCATGTCGGGGATCGGATCGACGGCCACCACGTCCAGGCCGCGCTCGACCAGCCTGGTGGTCAGCTTGCCCGTGCCCGCGCCCAGATCGAGCACCTGGTGCGCACCGGCCGGCAACAGCCAGTCGATGGCCTCCGGCGGGTAGGACGGGCGCCCACGCTCGTAGGCGGCGGCGGCCGAGCCGAACGACAGGGAGCGTTCCTGTCTCGAGCGGGTCACCGCCGACACGCGCCTTCATTCTCGGCCAGGGCGAGGGTCTCGCGGATCAGCTCGCCGACCGCCTCGGACTCCACCAGGAAGCCGTCGTGCCCGCATCTGGAGTCGACCACGCGCAGGCCGGAGCAGCCCGGCAGCAGGTCGGCCAGCTCCTCCTGCAGGCGCAGCGGGTAGAGCCGGTCGGAGGTGATGCCGCCGACCACGGCCGGCACCGGGCAGCTGCGCAGGGCCTGACGGACCCCGCCGCGACCGCGGCCGACGTCGTGGCTGTTCAGCGCCTCGGTCAGGATCACGTAGCTGCCGGCGTCGAAGCGGGACAACAGCTTGTTGCCCTGATGCTCGAGGTAACTCTGCACCGCGTAGCTGCCACCGTTCGCCGGGTCCTCGTCACCCTGACCGTCGTTGGCGAAACGGGTGTCGAGTTCCAACTCGCCGCGGTAGGTCAGGTGCGCGAAGCGGCGGGCGATCGTGAGCCCGTCCTCCGGCTTGCGTCCGCTGTCGTGGTAGTCGCCGCCCTGCCAGTTGGGGTCGGCCTTGATGGCCGCGATCTGAGTGGTCTGGGTGCCGATCTGGTCGGCGGTGGCGCGCGCGCCGACCGCCAGCAGCAGCCCCGCCCGGACCCGGTCGGGGTGACCGACCATCCACTCCAAAGCCCTTGCGCCGCCCATGGATCCACCGACGACGGCGGCGACCTCGTTGATGCCCAGCGCGGCCAGCGCACAGATGTCGGCCTCCACCTGGTCGCGCACGGTGATCAGCGGAAAGCGCGAGCCCCAGGGCTTGCCGTCCCGGGCCCGCGAGCTGGGCCCGGTGGAGCCGCGGCAACCGCCCAGCACGTTGGTGGCCACCGCGCACCAGCGGTTGGTATCGATCGGTGCCCCCGGCCCGATCACTCCGTCCCACCAGCCGGGCGTGGGATGCCCGGGTCCCGCCGGCCCGCTGACGTGGGAGTCGCCGGTGAGCGCGTGCAGCACCACCACCACGTTGTCGCGCGTCGGGGAGAGCTCGCCCCAGCGCTGGACGGCGATGCAGACGTCGTCGATCACCGCACCGCCCTCGGTGGTCAGCGCGCCGATGTGGACGAAGCCGATCTCGCCCTCGGTGGGCAGCGTCTGGGTGGAGAACTCCGAGATCGTCATGTCAGACCCGCCTCAGAAGGCCGCCACCGCGTGCGGGTCGCCGCTGGACTCGGCTGATCGCCCCGGCCCACCGATATTGCGGGCCGCGGCGAAACCCAACTCGAGGTCGGCCAGGATGTCGTCGATGCCCTCGATGCCGACGGCCAGCCGCACCAGCCCCGGGCTGACGCCGGTGGAAAGCTGCTCCGCCGGGCACAGCTGGGCGTGGGTGGTCGACGCCGGGTGGATCACCAGCGAGCGCACGTCGCCGATGTTGGCGACGTGGCTGTGCAGCTTGAGCGCGTTGACGAACGC
>NZ_JBYCLG010000255.1:0-11826 GCF_057473785.1 Mycobacterium sp. TH-M103 | reverse complement strand
GGTCGTTTCGAAGGATCACGCGATGACCGCCCTCTACCGGGCTACGACACGCCCACCGGACTTACCGGCTCATACACCACGCCCCTGGACGCAACTTCCGGGACAGCGCCCAGGATATTCAACAGGTGCTGCTGGCGCGTCGGGTTCGTCTGCGGGGCTGGTGTCGGCGACGATGGCACGCGGGTGTGACCTCGGGTTCGGATGGTTGGCTTGGTAACCGCATCCAAGCCCGCAGGTCACACCCGTCACAGCCGACACGCCGGTAACACGTTGATAAACTCCCAGGTCAGGCAACTACACGCCGACCTTTCCGGCGCCCTGGCTCGGCGCCGGCGCGAGACCCGCGGACGTCGGGTGCGCCACCGCGCCGCATGGATGGCGCCCACCGTCACGGCGTGGTGAGACGATTGCGCGAAGGGAGCCGCCGAGCGGCTCGGATCGGTGAGGTATCGGGCGTTGACCGCGATGCTGGTGATCGGCTCCGGGTTTGCCGGACTGCGGGCGGCCCTGGACGCCGCGCGGCGGCTCGACGAACTCGCCGAGCCCGCGGGCACGGTCGACGTCACCGTGCTGAGCGACAAGCCCTTCCGCGACATCAGGGTGCGCAACTACGAGACCGACCTGAGCGCCTGCCGCATCCCGCTGGCCGACGTGCTGGACCCCGCCGGACTGGCGCACGTCACCGCCGCGGTCACCGGGATCGACCCGGGCGCCCGCGCTCTCACCACGGCATCCGGGGCGTCGTACCGCTATGACCGGGTGGTGCTGGCCCCGGGCAGCCGGGCGGCCCGCCCCGGCATCCCCGTGTTGCGGGAGTTCGGTTTCGACGTCGACACCTACGACGGTGCGGTCGCGCTGCGAGCCATCTGCGAACGCTGGTCGGGGACCCCCACGCGGGCGGCTGGTCGTCATGGTGGGCGCAGGCCTGACCGGCATCGAGGTGGCCTGCGAGCTGCCGAACAGCCTCGGTGGGCTGTTCGGCCCGCATCGGGTCACCCCGCGGGTGGTCCTCGTCGAGCACGGCGCGATTGGCTCGGACATGGGCGCTTCGGCGCGGCCGGTGATTCGGCAGGCGTTGTCGGACAACGGCATCGAGACCCGGGTTGGGGGTGAGCGTCACTGCGGTCGAGGAGCGAGGCGTGTCGCTGTCGTCGGGTGAGCGCCTCGAGGCGGCCACGCTGGGGTGGTGCGCCGGGATGCGGGCCAGCCCAATGACCGCGCGGCTACCGGCGGCGCGCGACGGGCAGGGCCGGCTGCCGGTCGGCGACTACCTGCGCGTCGCCGGGATCGAGTCGGTGTTCGCCGCGGCTGACGTGGCGGCGGCCCGCGTGGACGGGGAACGTTTGTCGGTGATGTCGTGCCAGCAAGGACGGCCGATGGGGCGCTACGTCGCCTACAACGTGATCATCGACCTGGTCGGTGAGCCGATGCTGCCGCTTCGAATCCTCTGGTACGTCACCGTTCTCGAGCTCGGGCCGGCCGGCGCGGTCTACACCCGGGGATGGGACCGGGCGGTGGTCTCGCGCAGCGCGCAGGCCAAGGCCACCAAGCGGGCCATCAACACCCGGCGCATCTACCCGCCGCTGACCGGTGAGCGCGCGGCCCTGCTCGCCGCGGCCGCGCCGCAGATGCAGGGCCGCCCCTAGCCGGCCGGTGCTCAGTCCGGCTGCTGCGCGGTCTCCCCCGCGTACCACTGCACCGTGCGGACCCCCGGCTGCAGGGACAGCTCGGCCACCAACCGCTCGAGCTTGGCCGGGGTGTGGCCGTCCATGAGCAGATGCGCGCTCAGGGTGATCTCGTCGTCGCCGGTCTGGCGGGCGTGGATACCGCGCAGCGTCATGTCGTTGCTGCTGGCGTGCTGCACGACCTGGGCGCGGGCGTACGTCTCCGATTTGGGGCGGCAGGTCACCTGTAGCAGGTACGGCTGGAGGCCCTCGTCGTCTTCGACGTTCTCGTCACGATCGATCAGCCGCCCGAGCGGGCGCCCGAACACGTGGATCGCGAGGACGGTGCCGGTGGCGATCAGCGTGAAGGTCAGGTGTCCCGACGCGGCCAGTACACCGACCGCCGCCGAACACCACAGGGTGGCCGCGGTGTTGAGCCCGCGGACGTTGACCCCCTCGCGCAGGATCACCCCACCGCCCAGGAACCCGATCCCGGACACGACATAGGACGCGACCCGGGTGGCGCTGGTGTCCTCGGTGGCGGCCGCGTAGAGCACGAACAGGGTCGCGCCGGCGGCGACGAGCGCGTTGGTGCGCAGCCCGGCCCGGCGCGCCCGCCATTGCCGCTCCAGACCGATGAGGGCACCGCAGCCGACCCCGACGGCCAGCCGGAGCGCGAAATCGGCAACGCTCAGCGTCTGCATGACGGCACATTCCTCCCCTACGCGGTGACACTGGCACCGCCGGGGCGGTGCTGGACCGCGGCAGCTAAGCACGGGCAGGTGAACGAGAGGTGGACCCCGGACCAACCCGGTTGCGCGGCGGTCAATCACCTGACTCCTGCGCGCCGCCGCCTGCTCAATCCGTAACCCGCATGCGCGCGTTGACTGTTTCGTCCTCTCCGGAACGCGTCGTGTCGCGGCTAGTGCGTCGCGGTGAGTTGTTGTGGACAGTAGTACTTCGCCGAGATCGCCACGAACAGGGTGGCGTGGACGGTGGTCAGTCCCGGATTTTCGTCCTGCAGGTTGCGGACGAGTGCCGAGCCGGACTTGCCGCTGCCGATCCAGCCGCACACCTGCTTGCCGAAGGCGATGGCCCGATCCGGGCTGGTGTAGGTGAGTCCGGCGTCGCGCACCGTCGTGAGGAATCCCGTGTCGTCGAACGCGCCCTCGGGATCGGCGGAGGCGGGTGCGGCGCAACCGATCACGACGACGGTGCCGAGCAATGCCAAAAATCGTCCCATGCCGGTGTGGCCGGTCTCCGT
The DNA here is from genome assembly GCF_057473785.1 of Mycobacterium sp. TH-M103. Lineage (NCBI taxonomy): Bacteria > Bacillati > Actinomycetota > Actinomycetes > Mycobacteriales > Mycobacteriaceae > Mycobacterium > Mycobacterium sp. TH-M103. The sequence goes on along the minus strand of NZ_JBYCLG010000255.1, from coordinate 8,898 downwards.
CAGGCCTTGGACAGCTGGTGAGGGCAGTAGTACTTCGCCGAGATCAACGCGAAGTTGGACGCGTTCTCCATGTCCATCCCGGGGTTGTGGATCTTCACGTCGTGCACCACTTGCAGGCCGCTCTCGCCGTTGTCCAGGAAGGAACACACTGCCCTGCCGGCGGCGACGGCGCCCTCGCGGGTCGCGAAGGAGATGCCGGCCTGGTGTAACGCGGCGACGAACCCCGCGTCGTCCCCGTCCGGTTCCGGCGGGTCGGCATAGGCGGGCGCGGCGAAACCGATCACCGCCGCTGCGCCGAGCAGCGCGACAAACATCTTCATGTTTTACCCTTTCCCTCGCACCGAGGAAATTGTGCCGGTTCGGTATTCAATTGAAGCGGCGGCTTCCGAGACTTTACCGCCGATGTTGCTCGGTTGACCGCTGTCTCTACCAATTCTCACAGTTGGTTCCACGCTTTTACGCCTTCGGCGAACCGCGCCTGAACTGCCGGGACCGACTCGCGTGCCGCTATTTGTCGCCCCCGGATCCGGTCGTTGCGCGGCCGCTGGGCCGAGCCGGACTGCGGTTGCCACTCAACTCATCTGCGCTTCCGACGGCACGACTTTGGGCTTGCCTTTTGACAAGTGCACCGCGTGAATGCCGGGTTTTTTGGACAGTTGCTCGAGCAGCGCGTCGAGGCCTTCTTGATCGACGTTGTGGTGCTGCACGCTTTCGGGTTTCTCCGAGATCTGGGCGACGACTTTCTTCAGCTTTTCCGGCGAGGTGCCGTCCTTGAGCTCTTTGAGGGGGGTCAGGCGCCCGCGGACGGCGGCACGGCCCGCCACGGTGGGAGCGCCCGCGCCGAAGGCGCTGCCGAGCATGCCCGCCACCGACATCGAGCCGAGCAGCCCACCCGCGCCCAGGGCGGCCGCCGGCACCGCCTCCGGCCCGGCGGCTGTCAACGCGGCGGCGACCGTCCGGATTGCCGGGGTGGCGGAGGCCCAGCTGGGCGGCACCGTCAGCGCTCCGACCAGGGTGCCGCGGCCCAGGCTCGCCGCCACCGGGCTGACCGCGTTGTACAGGGTGCCACGCCCGAAGCCCAGCGCGCCGAGCCCGGCCCCCAGCGCGTCCTTGGGGAGGGCCCCGTACGGGATGGGCGGGGCGAACTTGAGCCACTGTGACAGCGGGAAGTTGATGAGCAGCCCGATGTCGTTGAACGTCGTGGTGATGCCGACAGGAACCTTGACGGCGTTGTACAGCCCCGCGTACCAGGTGCCCCCGTTCGGAACGATGTTCAGGAGGTTGGTTCCGAGGGTGTGGTACCAGGTGGCGAGCCCGGCGAGGTAGCCGAGCGGCCCGTTCGCCGGGTTGAACGGGGGAATGATCGAGCCTAGGGTCGCCGCCGCGTTGGCCGCCGGTGTGCCGCCGGCTGCGCCGACCGCGGCGGCCTGCGTCGTCGACGCCGAGCCGTTGGTGGTCGTCGGCGCCTCGGTGAACGCGGTCAGCCGGCTCGTTGCCGCCTCCGCCGACGCGACGTAGGTGTCCATCGCCAGGGCATCCTGGGCCCACATCTCGGCGTACTGGGCCTCGGTGGCCGCGATCGCGGCGGTGTTCTGCCCGAAGACGTTGGTCGCCACCAGCGACGCCAGCTGGGTGCGGTTGGCCGCGACCTCCTCCGGCGGCACCGTCGACGCGAACGCCGTCTCGTAGGCGGCCGCCGCCGCGGTGGCCTGGTTGGAGGTGTGTGCGGCCTGAGTGGCGGTGGTCTGCATCCAGGACAGGTACGGCGTCACCGCGGCCACCATGCTCATCGACGACGGTCCCACCCAGGGCCCGCTGCTCAGCGTGTCGATCACCGACGAGTAGGCGGCGACGGTGGACTGCAGTTCGGCGGCCAGGGTGTCCCAGGCCGCCGCCGCGGCCACCAAGGACTCGGCTCCCGGCCCGGCGTACATGCGCCCGGAGTTGAACTCCGGTGGAAAGGCTCCGTAGAACATCTCTATACCCCTTGCCTGGTCGCGCTGCTGTCGGTCGCGGATGTGTCGGTCATGGCGCTCAGTCCTCCAGGACCGGGATCACGATGATGGTGGCCGTGGCCGCCTCGGCTTCGATCACGCCGCCCAGCGAGCCGGTCGCCACGGCACCTCCTCCGGAGTACGTCGCCCCGGCCGCCATGGCGCGCCCGGCCAGGCTCGACAGGGCCATCTGGCCGAAGACGCCGCCCTCGGGGGCCAGCGAGGCGGTCGGTGCGGCCGCGATGTTGGGGAACACCGAGGCGAGTGTCCTGATCGCCGGCGCGGCCTCGGTCCAGCCCTGCGGCACCGACATGCTCCCCACCAGCGCCGCCCTGCCCATCGACGCCGAAACCGGCGCGCCGCCGACGGCGGAGCTCAGCATGGGCTTGACGGCGCCGCTGGTCAGCGGCGCCAGCGCGCCGGAGATCGCTTTGGGGCCGGCCAAATACGCGGCGGCGCCCTGCCCGTTCTGACCCCAGGCGTATGCCTGCCCGAAAGACAGGAACGGGCCACCGGGGATGGTGCTCCACGCCTGGGGCGAATAGATGCCGGTCAATTCGCCGAAGATGGTGTTCCAGTTGGTCAGCGCGTTGGGCAGGGTCGACGGCAGCGTGAGTCCCGGCGTCGTCGCGTTACTCGTCGCCCCAGAGGCCAGGCTCTGCAGGGCGTTCGGCACGGCGCTGGTCAGCTGGGACAGTTGGGTGCCCACGTTGAGGCCACTCGAGGTACCGGACTGGCTGACGGCGGCGGCTTGCAGCGGGCTGGCCGAGTCGGTGGTCGTGCGCGGCGGCTCGAGGAACGGGATCAGCTGCGAGGCGGCCGCCGACGAGCCAGCGTAGGCGTACATGGCGGCGGCGTCCTGGGCCCACAGCTCGGCGTACTGGGCTTCGGTGGCGGCGATCGCCGGGGTGTTCTGCCCCAGGATGTTGGTCGCAATCAAAGTCATGAGCAGTGTGCGATTGGCCACGATCACCGGCGGCGGGACCGTCGCGGCGAAGGCCGTCTCGTAGGCGGCGGCGGCGATTTTCGCCTGGGCAGCCGCCTGCTCGGCCCTGGAGCCGGTGGCACTGATCCACGAAACGTAGGGGATGGCCGCGGCCGCCATCGCGATCGAGGAGGGACCCGTCCACGGCCCGACGGTCAAACCCTCGACCGTGGAGCTGTACGACGCGGCCGTCGACTGCAGTTCGGCGGCCAGGTCGTCCCAGGCCGCCGCCGCCGCGATCATCGGCCCCGACCCGGGCCCGACATACATCCGCCCAGAGTTGATCTCCGGCGGAAGCGCGCCGAAATCTATCACCTGTCTACCTCCGGTCCTTATTTGTGGCCGTCATCGTAATGACGACGCGCGTAGCCCTGCCCCCAGAACTGTCCAAGCTTTTATGGAATCCAAAAAAACGCGGTTTCTGAGTCCCCAAAGATTTGCTGATCTTACTCCAAGCGAATCTGTGCAACCTCGGGCTCATCGCGATGCCACGATATTGAGGCGTTGTTCCAGCGGAGTAAGCACAATGTTACAAACATGTGTCGCGACGCGGTTGGCGGTGACGACAGACACCGTGAGCAGCGGCGGGTGTGTCACCGAGGTTGTCTAATCTGTCAATTGATTACCAATGGCAAACCCGTCGCTGATTCGTGGTTCCGCTCATCTACGGCGCACCAGGCGCGACCTGGCGACAATCATGAAGATCACCGGCCACGCCATTTACTGGTTGCAACTTCTCGATGAATTATAGGCCTACCAGAACATCATTACTGCAACCGGAGTATCGATTTGCTGTTGCCCACATATGTGCGCTGACGGCTATGCGTATTTGCGGGTGCTTATTGCGCGCCTATTATTTCGTGAGTCGCCCGTGAATCGCATCAGCCATCTGCCGGCGGGTGCCTGCCGGACCGGAAGTTGCCTGGATGGCCGAAATCCCGACGGCCGGCGAACTCCCGGTGCCCGGCCCGCAGCGCGGCGCCTCGTGCGGACACGATTCCGCAGTTCGGCGCCGCGGCCGGGTTAATGGTTAATTCCATCGTTGCTCCCCTGGAGTTCACCAAGAAGGTTAAAGGGGCATAGCTGCGGCAGCGCTGATTAGCTGCTGCAGATTTCCTGTGAGCTCGATCAGCGCGGTTTGCCGAGGTTAGCAAGACGAAGCAACGTGCCCCCGTATGCGCGGGGCGGCTCGGGAGCGTTGCCGAGCCGTTCACCCGAATTTTCGGTAAGGGTGCCTCGACGTCCCGGACAGCTATCAACCACACGGCGTGTGGCGCCGCCGGTAGAGAAAACGCATCAGCCGGCGCCTGGCGGTCACATAGCAAACTGAGCGACTACCCCGTGCCATCGCTGCCATGGTCGCCTCGGCGGTCATCGGGTCGGGCAGTACGAACCGCGGATCTAAGAGGCGGTACCCGCCTTCGTCGGCGCGATCAGGAAGGCCCCGCAGTCGCGTCAGGGCCAGGGCCACGCGCAGCGGTGGAGTCCAGGTCGAAGATGGCCACGACGCGTGCCGGTACGAAACAGGCGCACCGCTCGAGCGTTGCTGACCAAGAATCGACGTCCGCCGGGCGAGCCACGAACGCAAGGCGGAGTCGCACGTTGCGCTTACCGCCGTCGCCCCCGGTTGCCGGGCCAGGCGCCGTGGGCGCGATCGTACCGGCATTTTGGCCCTGCTGCGGCCGGGCCGGCCTTCGCAGTCGACCGCTAGCGAAGGCATTCAAAAAGCTTCAGTCCGCAACGGTTCACGGTGCCAATTGCGGCATGCACGACCAACTGGCATGCCGCGTCTGCGAGCGTCGTCACGCCGGACAGCTGGTATCCGCAGGAGTGGCGAGAGAAGTCCAACTCAGAGGCCGCCGAGCGACGCGGACCAGCCCCGAAAGCCCTAAGAGCGCAAGGCTCACTTCTTCTTACCGTTGCCGCTGCCGTCCCCGAGTTGCTCGGGGCAGAAAGACCGGGCGGCCGCTTCGGTGAATTTGGCGGCACCGTCAAGGGTGAATCCGGGGTTGAGCTCGCGGATGTCTTTGAGAATCTCGGGTTCGCTGGTGCCTGCACTGGCAAGACCGCAGACGGTCTGGGCAGCTTTGAGGGCACGGTCCGGGCTTTTGTAGGCGATGCCCGCGTTGCGGAGGGTGGCCAGGAAGACCGTCGGGTCGTCGTCATCGGAATCGGCGTGGGCCAGCGGGCTGGCGGCGAGAACGGTGGCGAGGCCGACCGATGCGGTGAGAAGTTTGAGCGTCATGGCGTGTCCTTTGTCCGCGATGTCAATCGTGTCTTGAATTTTGGTGAGTCTTGGATTGTGGTGATTCCTTGCTTGTGGCCGGCCCTTGCCGCCCGGCGGCGGTCTCGACCGGTCGTGGGTCAACCCGCTGCAGGCGGCCGCGTGATGATGCGGGGGCGGAATCCGTAGATCGGGGCGCTGAACTCGTCCTCGTGCGGCCCGGTCATGCCTGCCAGGGGCAGCCCGGGCATGCCCACGGGTCCGGTCTCTTCCATCACCATGGGGGTGGCGTTGCTCAGGCTGTGGTAGGCCCCGGCACCGATGCGGCTCGTGGCCGTTGCGACCGGGTTGACCGTCGCCCCACTCGCACCCCAGGCCGGGGGCACCGATACGGCCCCGACCAGGCTGGCGTGCCCGAGCTGAGCCGACACGGCCGCGGCCGACAGGCTCGGCAGACCCGGGGCCACCCCGATCGGCCCTGTCAACGCCAGCCCCGCGGCCAGGTCGGACATATCGAACGAGGCGGCGCCTTGGGTCGCGAAGAGAAAGCTGTATGCGGTCACCGAATCGATGACGGATGTTGGATTCGTCAAGCCGCTGGTGGTGAGGGCGTTCGAGAAGTTTGCGACCGTCGCATCGTTGAGGAAGCTTCCGACGAATGACCCGTTGTTTCCATCCAGAAAGTTGAGCAGTCCGGCCAAGCCTGTCGTGGAGTTGTTGGTGTTGGGCGCGATACCCAGCCACTCGAGGAGCCCGGACGTCGACCCTGCCGGAGCCGTGGAGGACGCCGAGGTCCCATTAGCTTGGTCGGCCGTCTCGTTGGCGTTGGTGGTGGAAGGGGGGGGCGTCAACGGCGCCAATTGTGTCGCCGCGGCCGACGCCATGGCGTAGCCATTCATCGCGGCGGCATCCTGCGCCCACATCGCGGCGTATTGAGCTTCGTTCGCTGCTATTACGGCGGCGTTCTGGCCGAGCATGTTGGTGGCCAACAGGTTAGCCAGTTGGGCGCGGTTCGCCGTGATCGCCGCCGGGGGTACCGTCGCTGCGAAAGCGGCTTCGAAGGCGGCCGCCGCCGCAGAGGCCGAGGCGCTGGCCTGCTCGGCTTGGGCAGCGGCGATGGCCAACCAGTCGACATACGGTTCAGCCGCTGCCGCCATCAATCCCGACGAAGGTCCCAGCCAGGCCTCGTCAGTCAGCCCGGTGACTACCGCGCTGTAAGCGGCTGCGGTCGAACGCATCTCGGTGGCGATGCGATTCCAGGCCGCGGCAGCGACGCTAATCGACGCCGAGCCCGGCCCTGAGTACATGCGGGCCGAATTGATCTCTGGCGGCAACGTTGCGAAATCTAGCATGGCCTGTCCCCTCTTCTGAACTTCCTTGGAAGGCTGTTATCCGGCCGCCGGAGGGCGAGAAATTACGACGGGGCGGAACCCGTACTTGGGGATTGGGCGTCGCCGCCCCGCCGCACCTCCGACGGGTGCGGCGAACCCGCCCGGACCACCCGTGCCGTTGGACGATCCGATGTCACTGAGACCGGTAGCCGGAATCGCTGTGTCGGCTGGCTGGATCGCTGCCGCCGAAGCCCAACCGGGAGGCACCGACACTGCACCGACTAGGTTGGCATGGCCAACCGCCGCTGAGATCGGGGCACTTACACCGCCGAGCGCTGCCGCCGGGGAGACCTCGGCGGTCGCCGAGGCGATGTCGCCGAGGCCCGGTAGCAGGTCGCCGCCTTGCGTGGCAGCGGACAGGAAATTGAAACCGGCGATGGTCCCAAGGAGGAATTGCGGGTTGAACGGTCCACCCGCTAAAGCCCCGTTCACGACCATCGTGCTGAAGTAGTTGCCTTGCATGAACGTGCCCACGGCCGAGTTGTTCGCGCCACTGAAGATCCCCGACAGCAATGACAGAAAGTCTTCCCCGGAGGCCGCCTTGGGGGCGGTCGACGTTACCGCGGACAGGTTCGATTGCACGGTTTGACCTGTCGTCTGGGTCGCTTTAGCGACCGCCGCCGATTGCTTGGCAACCCCGTAGGTCTGGGTGCTCTTCGACGGAGCGGAGAGCGGTGCCAATTGACTGGCCGCCGTCGAGTCGCTGGCGTAACCATTCATGGCAGCGGCATCTTGGGCCCACATGGACGCGTACTGTGCCTCGTTAGCCGCGATCGCGGGGGTGTTCTGGCCGAAGATGTTTGTGGCCACCAACATCGCCAACTGTGCGCGATTGGCGGTGACAACGGGCGGCGGGACCGTCGCGGCGAACGCCGACTCGAAAGCGGTTGCGGCCGCGAAAGCTTGGGCCGCGGTCTGCTCGGCTTGGGCGGCGGCCGTATCCAACCATGTCAGGTATGGCGTGGCCGCGGACAGCATTGACATCGACGACGGGCCCAGCCAACCGTTACTCGTCAATTCCGTGATCACCGAGTTGTAGGACGTTGCCGCCGAGCGCATCTCGGCGGCGATCGTGTTCCACGCCCCGGCGGCTGCCAGCATCGATGCCGATCCGGGACCGGAATACATTTTGGCGGAATTGATTTCGGGCGGCAGTGCGGCGAAGTCGAGCATCGGTCCCCCTTTACCTGTTCATCGGGTTGCGGCGGCGTTGGCTGCTTCGGTGGCGGCATACGACCCGGCGCTAGCCGCCAATGTGGCCACGAAATTCTCGTGGATTTCGGCGGCCTGGGCGCTCAATGCCTGGAAGGTCTGAGCATGCCGGGCGAACTGGGCGGCCGTCAGCATCGACACGATGTCGGAGGCGGCAGGTACCACCCCGGTCATCGGCGGGGCGGTGGCGGCGTGCTCGCCAGCCAACGTCGAACCGATCTGCTGAAGGCGATTGGCAGCAGCGGCCAACGATTCCGGCTGCGCGGTAACGAACAACATTCCAAGTCTCCTCACAGGCCGCTAGGCGGCCGACGGGGGCAGCCTAGATGAAAATGACAATCGTTTCTATCGCACGTGTAAAATCGTTCCGACCGGGGGGCTGCTGAGGTCCCGGGAGTCCCGACTCGGGAACTTAGCTTACCCAATCCTTAGGTGTCACATGCAAGTGAATTGCAAGAAAATTCCCTACGCACATCTGTGGCGGTCATCGTCAGAGCATGCAAGTGACCCGGATTCAGAACTCGCTCAGGGTTTCAGTGCGGCCACGATCGGATCGAAACGGTCGTCGAACTCGGGATGCGGACTATCGCCTGGGCTCATTTCAGTCCTCACCTCCTCGCGGCCGGGGCATACGCTGATGCCGTCAGGGCACTTCAGAAGTGTGGACCGAGCCGTAAAGCCCGAGAGCCGCACCCCTCTCGTCAGAGCTTTGGCACCACACGGCGTATTCAGCCAAAGCTGAAAGCCACTTGGGCTCAACCCTTAAGCCGGGAAGAGCTGTCCTGACCCTGGGCGTCTTTCGACGTTCGAGGTCAGTGGCCTGTATCCGCGTGGACGCCTCACCTAGCGAGGTGCCTACGTGGACGATTGTTACATTGCAAGGTGTCGAGAGTCAACGCGCCGGCGTGCCTCAACTACTTTGAGCGCGGAGCGGGAAAAAGAGTGCCCGATGGGAAAGGGCAGACCCACATGACTGCGAGACGGCAGGTGAGGATCACGGAACGTGTCAAGGTCGGTGAGACAGTTTCTTACGCGGATTTGATGAGTGCTTCCGGGGTTGGTTGGTTGATCCAGGCGACGGTGGGCAGCTTC
>NZ_JBYCLG010000254.1:0-10150 GCF_057473785.1 Mycobacterium sp. TH-M103 | reverse complement strand
CGACAAGGGTGGGCCGTATCTGGCGCGCGGGGCCAATGATCTGGTGCCCACCGCCCAACTCCTGGACACCTACAGCCCGGAGATCTACTGCACCCTGCGCAACTACCACGACATCGAGCCCAAAGCCGCCTCGTTCCTGGCCGGCAACGGCTATTCGCTGAACAGCCACACCCAGGCGCTGTCCGGGCTCGGGCTGATCGCCAACCCGCTGTCACTGGTCGCCACCGCGGCGCTGACGATGGGGCTGGGCGGGATCGCCGGTGTGGTCGGCGGCGCCCCCAACCCCTATATGTATCCGGAGAACCTGCCGCGGGTGAACGCCCGCGGCGGCCCGGGCGGCGCGCCGGGGTGCTGGCAGGAGATCACCCACGACCTGTGGCCGGCGCCCGAGCTGGTCATGGACACCGGCAACAGCATCGCGCCGTACAACCACCTCGACACCGGGTCGCCTTACGCGATCGAGTACGTCTGGGGCCGCCAGGTAGGGGATAACACGATCAACCCATGAAAATCACCGGTACTCTCATCCGACTCGGCATCTTCTCGACGGTGCTGCTGCTGTTCACCGCGATGATCATCGTGGTGTTCGGCCAGATGCGGTTCGACCGAACCAACGGGTATTCGGCGGAATTCAGCAACGTCAGCGGGTTGCGGGCCGGCCAGTTCGTCCGGGCGTCCGGGGTGGAGGTCGGCAAGGTCAGCTCGGTGCATCTGACCGACGGTGGCAAGCGGGCGCGGGTGGACTTCGCCGTCGACCGCGGGATCCCCCTGTATCAGTCCACGACCGCACAGATCCGCTACCTGAACCTGATCGGTGACCGCTACCTGGAGCTCAAACGCGGCTCGGGCGAGGGCGCCGACAAGGTCCTGCCGCCCGGCGGGTTCATCCCGTTGTCGCGCACGTCGCCGGCGCTGGACCTCGACGCGCTCATCGGCGGGTTCAAACCGCTGTTCCGGGCGCTGGACCCGGAGAAGGTCAACACCATCGCCACCACGCTGATCACGGTGTTCCAGGGCCAGGGCGGCACCATCAACGACATCCTCGACCACACCGCGCAGCTGACGTCGCAGCTCGGCGAGCGCGACCAGGCGATCGGCGAGGTGGTCAAGAACCTCAACATCGTCCTGGACACCACGGTGCGGCACCGCAAGGCGTTCGACGACAGCGTCAACAACCTCGAGGTGCTGATCACCGGCCTCAACGACCACCGCCAACAGCTGGCCGGCGGGACCGCGCACATCAGCAACGCCGCCGGGACGGTGGCCGACCTGCTGGGTGGGGACCGCGCCCTGCTGCACAAGACCATCAATGACCTCGACGCCATCCAGCAGCCGCTGCTCGACCAGCGCGAGCAGCTGATCGACTACCTACACAAGGTGCCGACCGCGCTGAACATGATCGGGCGCGCGATCGGGTCCTACGGGGACTTCGTGAACTTCTACTCCTGCGACATCACGCTCAAGCTCAACGGGCTGCAGCCCGGGGGGCCGGTCCGCACGGTCCGGCTCTTCCAGCAGCCGACGGGTAGGTGCACGCCGCAATGAGAACGCTGGAACCCGCCAACCGGCCCCGCATCGGCCTGATGGGCATCCTGGTGATGCTGCTCGTGCTGGGCGTGGGCCAAAGCTTCACCAGCGTCCCGATGCTGTTCGCCAAACCTAGCTATTACGGGCAGTTCACCGACACCGGGGGCATCAGCACCGGCGACAAGGTCCGCATCGCGGGCATGGACGTCGGCAAGGTGGAGGGCCTGAAGATCGACGGCGACCACATCGTGATGAAGTTCTCGATCGGGACTACCACCATCGGCACCGAGAGCCGGCTGGCCATCAAGACCGACACCATCCTCGGCAAGAAGATCATGGAGGTCGAGACGCGGGGTTCCCAGCGGCTGCGGCCCGGGGCCACACTGCCGATCGGGCAGAGCACCACCCCCTACCAGATCTACGACGCGTTTTTCGACGTCACCAAGGCCGCCTCCGGCTGGGACATCGACACGGTCAAGACGTCGCTGCATGTGCTCTCGCAGACGGTCGACCAGACCTACCCGCACCTGAGCGCCGCCCTGGAGGGCGTCGCCAAGTTCTCCGACACCATCGGCAAGCGCGACGACCAGATCAAGCACCTGCTGGCCCAAGCCAACCAGGTGGCCAGCGTGCTGGGCGACCGCAGCGAGCAGGTCGACCGGCTGTTGGTCAACACCAAGACGCTGCTGGCCGCCTTCAACGAGCGCGGCCAGGCCATCAACGCCCTGCTGGGCAACATCGCGGCGTTCTCCGAGCAGGTCAAGGGGTTCATCAACGACAACCCGAACCTCAACCACGTGCTCGAACAGCTGCGCCAGATCAGCGAAATCCTGGTGCAGCGCAAGGAGGACATCGCCACGGGGCTCACCGAGGTCGGCCATTTCCTGCCGTCGCTCAACGAGGCCATCGCGTCGGGTCCGTTCTTCAAGGTGGTCCTGCACAACCTGGCTCCCTACCAGGTGCTGCAGCCCTGGGTCGACGCGGCGTTCAAGAAGCGCGGCCTCGACCCCGAGGACTTCTGGCGCAGCGCCGGGCTGCCGGCGTTCCGGTTCCCCGACCCCAACGGCACCCGGTTCCCCAACGGCGCGCCGCCGCCGGCGCCCCCGGCGCTCGAGGGCACCCCGGATCATCCGGGGCCGGCCGTCCCGCCTGGGTCACCGTGCTCCTACGCGCCGACGCCCGACGAGCTGCCCCGGCCCGGCAACCCCATGCCCTGCGCCGGCGCGACCACCGGGCCGTTCGGTGGGCCGGCCTTCCCGGCCCCGGTCGACGTGCAGACCTCGGCGCCCAACCCCGACGGCCTGCCGCCCACGCCGGGCATCCCGATCGCCGGGCGCCCGGGTGACCCACCGCCGGACGTCCCGGGCACCCCGGTGCCGCTGCCGACGCAGGCACCGCCGGGCGCGCGCACCGAGAACCTCGCGCCGGCCGGCCCGACGCCGCCGCCGTCGACGTTCGCCCCGGGCCTGCCGCCCGGCCCGGCGGCACCGCCCGGGCCCGGCGAGCAGTTGCCGGCACCGTTCATCAATCCCGGCGGGACCGGGGGCAGCGGCGCAGCGGGAGGGGGTAGCCAGAATTGAGCACGATCTTTGACATCCGGAACCTGCGCTTGCCGAAGCTGTCGCGGGCCTCGGTCATCATCGGCTCGCTCGTGGTGGTGCTGGCCCTGGTCGTGGCGTACGTGGGTTTCCGCCTGTACGAGAAGCTGACCAACAACACCGTGGTGGCCTATTTCCCGGAGGCCAACGCCCTTTATCCCGGCGACAAGGTCCAGATCATGGGCCTGCGGGTGGGCTCGATCGACAAGATCGAGCCGGTGGGCGACAAGATGAAGGTCACCTTCCACTACCAGAACCAGTACAAGGTTCCGGCCAACGCCTCGGCGGTGATCCTCAACCCGACCCTGGTCGCCTCGCGCGCCATCCAGCTCGAGCCCGCCTACAAGGGCGGTCCGGTGCTGGCCGACAATGCGGTGATCCCCGAGAACCGCACCCAGGTCCCCGTCGAGTGGGACCAGCTGCGCGACAGCATCACCAACATCGTTTCCAAGCTGGGGCCCACCAAGGAGCAGCCGACGGGGCCGTTCGGTGAGGTCATCTCGGCCTACGCCGACGGGCTGGCCGGCAAGGGCAAGCAGATCAACACGACGCTCAACAGCCTGTCGCAGGCGTTGACCGCACTCAACGAGGGGCGCGGAGACTTCTTCGCGGTGGTGCGCAGCCTGGCGCTGTTCGTCAACGCGCTGCACGCCGACGATCAGCAGTTCGTCGCGTTGAACCAGAACCTGGCCGACTTCACCACCCGGCTCGCGAGCTCCGACGGCGCCCTGGCCAATGCCGTGCAGCAGTTCGACGGCCTGCTGTCCACCGTGCGCCCGTTCCTGAACAAGAACCGCGAGGTGCTGATCCAGGACATCGACAACCTGCAGACGGCGACAAATACGCTGCTGCAGCCGGAGCCGCTCAACGGCCTCGAGACCTTCCTGCACGTCGGTCCGACAGCCGGAGCCAACATCAACCAGATCTATCACCCGTCGCACGGATCGGTCGTGGCCATCCCGGCGGTCACCAACTTCGCCAACCCGATGCAGTTCATCTGCAGCACGATCCAGGCCGGCAGCAGGCTCGGGTACCAGGAGTCCGCCGAGCTGTGCGCGCAGTACTTGGGGCCGATCCTGGACGCGATCAAGTTCAACTACCCGCCGTTCGGGTTGAACCTGTTCAGCACCGCCGAGACGCTGCCCAAGGAGATCGCCTACTCCGAGCCGCGGCTGCAGCCGCCCAACGGGTACAAGGACACCACCGTGCCGGGCATCTGGGTGCCCGATACACCGACGTCGCACCGCAACACCCAACCGGGCTGGATCGTGGCCCCCGGGATGCAAGGGGAGAAGGTGGGACCGATCACCGCCGGACTGATGACCCCGGACTCGCTGGCCGAACTCATGGGTGGGCCCGACATCGCGCCGGTCCAGTCCGACCTGCAGACCCCGCCGGGGCCGCCGAACGCCTACGACGAGAACCCGATCCTGCCCCCGATCGGCGTGAATGCACCGCAGGTGCCGATTCCGCCGCCACCGCCGGGCCCCGGCGTGGTGCCGGGACCCGTCGCGCCGACACCGTCGCCTCTCGACGCGGGGATGGGCCAGTGAGGGCCGCGATGAGCGCGGGACGCGCGAAGAGCGGGCCGAACCATGGGGCGGTGAGGGCCGCGATGAGCGCGGGACGCGCGATCCGCCACCGCTCCTGGCAGGCCCTCGCGCTGGGCGTGGCCGCGCTGATGCTCAGCTCCTGTGGCTGGAAAGGGATCGCCAACGTCGCGATCCCGGGCGGCCCGGGCACCGGGGCGAACTCCTACACCGTCTACGTGCAGGTGCCCAACACGCTGGCCATCAACGGCAACAGCAAGGTGATGGTCGCCGATGTCTATGTCGGGTCCATCCGGGCGATCCAGCTGAAGAACTGGGTGGCCACGCTGACGCTCGGGATCGACAAGAGCGTCAAGCTGCCCATGAACGCCACCGCCAAGATCGGGCAGACCTCCCTGCTGGGCTCCCAGCACGTGGAGCTGGCCGCACCGCCCAACCCGTCGCCGCAGCTGCTCAAGGACGGCGACACCATCCCGCTCAAGCACTCGTCGGCGTTTCCCACCACCGAGCAGACGCTGGCCAGCCTCGCGCTGATCCTGCGCGGGGGCGGCATCCCCAACCTGGAGGTGCTGCAGAACGAGGTCTACAACATCCTCAACGGGCGCGGTGACCAGATCCGCTCGTTCCTGGGCAAGCTGGACACCTTCACCACGCGGCTCGACGAGCAGCGCAACGACATCACCCACGCGATCGACTCGACGAACCGGCTGCTGGCCTACGTGGGCGGGCGCGCCGACGTCCTCGACCGGGTGCTGACCGACGTCCCGCCGCTGCTCAAGCACTTCGCCGACACCAAGAACCTGCTGATCAACGCCACCGACGCGGTGGGACGGCTCAGCCAGTCCGCCAACCAGTACCTGTCTGAGGCGCGCGGGCCGCTGCACCAGGACCTGCAGGCGCTGCAGTGCCCGCTCAAGGAGCTGGGACGGGCCTCGCCGTACCTGATCGGTGCGCTGAAACTGATCCTCACCCAGCCGTTCGACATCGACACGGTGCCCAAGATGTTCCGCGGGGACTACATCAACATCTCGCTGACGCTGGACCTGACCTACAGCGCCATCGACAACGCGTTCCTCACCGGCACCGGACTGTCGGGGTCGTTGCGCGCCCTCGAGCAGTCGTTCGGGCGCGACCCCGAGACGATGATCCCCGACGTGCGCTACACCCCGAACCCGAACGACGCGCCGGGCGGGCCGCTGGTGGAGAGGGGGGACCGGAATTGCTGACCCCCTTCGTCAAACGCCAGCTGGTCGCGTTCGGGATCATGACGGTGATCTCCCTGCTGGTGCTGGGCGTCTACTACCTGCAGATCCCGAGCCTGGTCGGCATCGGCCGGTACACGCTGCAAGCCGACCTGCCCGCCTCGGGCGGGCTGTATCCCACCGCCAACGTGACCTACCGCGGCATCACGATCGGCAAGGTCACCGACGTCGAGCCCACCGAGCGGGGCGCCCACGCGACGATGAGCATCGACAGTCGCTACAAGATCCCGGTCGACGCCGTCGCCAACGTGCACTCGGTGTCGGCGGTCGGTGAGCAGTACCTGGACCTCGTGTCGACCGGGCACCCGGGCAAGTTCCTCTCGCCGGGGCAGACGATCACCAAGGGCACGGTGCCGGCCGCGATCGGGCCGGCGTTGGACACCGCCTACAAGGGCTTGGCCGCGCTGCCCAAGGACAAGATCAGCCAGCTGCTCGACGAGACGGCGCAGTCGGTCGGCGGTTTGGGCCCGGCCCTGCAGCGGCTGGTCGACTCCACCCAGGCGATCGTCGGGGACTTCAAGACCAACATCACCGACGTCAACGACATCATCCAGAACTCCGGGCCGCTGATCGACAGTCAGGTCAAGTCCGGGGACGCGATCGAGCGCTGGGCGCGCAACTTGAACCACCTGTCGGCGCAGGCCGCCCAGCAGGACCAGAGCCTGCGGAGCGTGCTGCACCAGGCGGCGCCCACGGCCGACCAGGTCAACGAGGTCTTCGGCGACGTCCGGGATTCGCTGCCGCAGACGCTGGCCAACCTCGAGGTCGTCTTCGACCTGCTCAAGCGCTACCACGCCGGCGTGGAGCAGCTGCTGGTGTTCCTGCCGCAGGGCGCCTCGATCGCGCAGACGGTGGCCGCGCCGTTCCCCAACCAGGCCGCGCTCGACCTGGCGTTGTCGATCAACCAGCCGCCTCCCTGCCTGACCGGCTTCATCCCGGCCCCGCAGTGGCGGTCCCCGGCCGACACCAGCCTGGCGCCCCTGCCGAACGGCACCTACTGCAAGATCCCGATGGACACCCCGGCCAACAGCGTCCGCGGGTCGCGCAACATTCCCTGTGTCGACGTCCCGGGCAAGCGGGCCGCCACGCCGCGGGAGTGTCGCGACCCCAAGCCCTACGTCCCGGCCGGAACCAACCCCTGGTACGGCGACCCCAACCAGATCCTGACCTGCCCCGCGCCCGCGGCCCGCTGCGACCAGTCGGTGCGGCCGGGCCAGGTGATCCCGGCGCCGTCGATCAACACGGGGCTCAACCCGGCGCCCTCGGACCGGGTGGCGGGCACGCCGCCGCCCACCAGCGACCCGCTGACGCGGCCGGGCACCGGTACCGTCGAGTGCAACGGGCAGCAACCCAACCCGTGCGTCTACACTCCGGGCGGGCCACCCACGGCCGTCTACAGTCCCCAGAGCGGTGAACTGGTAGGGCCCGACGGAGTCAGGTATTCCGTCGAAAACTCGACCAAAACAGGAGACGACGGATGGAAGGAGATGCTGGCACCAGCCGGCTGAACCCCACCGACGCGGACGACTCGTCGCGCACCCAGGACATGACCGACGACGCCCCGGAATCCGGGACTCTCCCGGAATCCGAGGGTTGCGAAGCCGATCAGGACGCCCCCGAGGACTCGGCGCCTGCCGATGCCCAGGTGCCGCGGGGCCCGTCGCGGCTGGGCCGCGGCTGGGTGGCCGGCATCGTCGCGGTGCTGCTCGTGAGCGCCGGCGCCGTCGGGGCCGGCGGCTATTTCGCGTTGCGTTTCCACCGGGAGGCCCTGGCCATCGCCCGCGAGGACGCGGCCGCGCTGAAGGCGGCGGTGGAGTGCGTGTCGGCGACGCAGGCGCCGGACCCCAACGCGATGGCGGCGAGCGAGCAGAAGATCATCGACTGCGGCACCGACGCATTCCGGTCGCAGGCCCTGCTGTACACCAGCATGCTGGTGCAGGCGTATCAGGCCGCCAACGTCCACGTGCAGGTCTCGGACGTGCGGGCGGCCGTCGAGCGCAACAACAACGACGGCTCGGTCGACGTGCTGGTCGCCATGCGCGTCAAGGTCGCCACCGACCAGACCCAGAACGAGACCGGCTACCGGCTGCGGGTCAGGATGGCGCTGGCAGAGGGTCAGTACAAGATCTCCAAGCTCGACCAGGTGACCAAGTGACGGTGGTGGTCGAGGAAACTCCCACCACGGCAGTGCCCCCGGCGAACCCGTTGGCGCCGTGGCACATTCGCGCGTGCGCGATCGCGGTGGACGTCGTTCCGGGCGCCGCGGTGATGACGACGTCGGCGCTGGTGGCCTTCACCGTGCGTGAGCACCCCGTGTGGTGGTGGCTGTGGCTGTCGGTCGGCGGGCTGGCGATCCTGGCGACGGCGGTCAACCGGTGGGTGCTGCCGGCCGTCACCGGCTGGAGCCTGGGCCGGGGCGTGTGCGGGATCGCGGTGGCACGCCGGGACGGCGGCGCACCGACGGCGTGGGGGCTGCTGCTGCGGGATCTGGCCCACCTGCTCGACTCGGCCTCGGTGGTGGGCTGGCTGTGGCCGCTGTGGGACTCCCGGCGCCGCACGTTCGCCGACATGGTGCTGCGCACCGAAGTGCGGCAGGCCGAGACGGATCGGCGCGCGCTGCGGCGGTGGACCGCGGTGGTGGTGCTCGCCGCGGCGGCGGCCTGCGTGGCCGGAGCGGCGGCCGCCTATGTGCTGGTGTACTCCCGCGAGCGCGCGACCGATCGGACCGTTGCCCAGCTTGCGATCCAGGGGCCGAAGATCGTCGCACAGATGCTGACCTACGACCCCAAGTCGCTGCACGACGACTTCGCGCGCGCCCGTTCGCTGGCCACCGACAGCTACCGCGACAAGCTCGCCAAGCAGCAGGAGGTCGTGGAGAAGGGCCACCCCGTCATCAACGAATACTGGGTGACCGACAGCTCGATCCAGTCCGCGAGCCCGGACCGGGCGACGATGCTGCTCTTCATGCAGGGCCGCCGCGGCGCGAGCCCCAACGAGCGGTACATCACCGCGACCGTGCGGGTGAGTTTCGCCAAAGCCGAGGGTGGGGGCGACTGGCGCGTCGACGACCTCACCGTGCTGACCAAACCCAAACCTCCTGGCGGCGAAAAATGAGCCCACGCAAGAGGTTTCATCCCGGTGAGGCGCCGCTGCTGGTCGGGCGCCCGGCGCCGGGGCCGCGGCCGCGGGGCCTACCGGTCGCCGCCGCGACCGCCGCGCTGCTGACGGCGGCCGCGATCGCGGTGTGCAGCCTGATGCTGGCCTCCCACGAAAACCACGAGCGCGCCGCGTCCAGGGACCGCGCGGTGCTCGGCTACGTGACCGGCTTCATGACACAGTTCACCTCCATCGACCCCTTCCACGCCAACGACTACGTGTCGCGGATACTGGCCCAGGCGACCGGGGAGTTCGCCAAGCAGTACAAGGCGAACGCGAACAACATCCTGTTGCAGGTGGCCCGCGCCGAACCGGCCACCGGCACCGTGCTCGACGCCGGCGTGGAACGCTGGAACGACGACGGCAGCGCCAACGTGATGGTGGCCACCGCGGTGACCTCCAAGAGCCCGGACGAGAAGCAAGTGATCGAGAACACGAACCGGTGGACGGCAACCGCGACGCAGGAAGGAAATCAGTGGAAGATCAGCAACCTGGCTCAGGTGATCTGACCGCCGATGCGGGCGCTGTCGAGACCGCCGAACCCGCCGCCGAGACGCCCGACGAGACTGCCGCCGAGACGTCCGAGCCCGCCGCCGAGGACGCGACGGTTCCCGAAGACGGCCGCGTCCGGACCAGGCGCCCGGCCGGCAGGCGCCTCGCCGCCGCCGTCGCGGTCGCGGCGTTGCTATTCGTCGGGTCCGCCGCGTTCGCCGGTGCGGCGGTGCAGCCCTACCTGACCGACCGCGCGACCGCCGCCACCAAGATCGAGGTGGCGCGGACCGCGGCCAACGCGATCACCACGCTGTGGACCTACACGCCGGACAACATGAACACCCTCGCCGATCGCGCGTCGCGCTACCTCAGCGGCGATTTCGAGGCCCAGTACCGCAAGTTCGTCGACGCGATCGTGGCCCCCAACAAGCAGGCCAAGGTCACCAACAGCACCGAGGTCACCGGCGCGGCGGTCGAATCGCTGGATGGGCCCAACGCCGTCGTCATCGTCTACACGAACACGTCGTCGACCAGTCCGCTGACCAAGAACGTCCCCGCGCTGAAG
>NZ_JBYCLG010000253.1:0-17358 GCF_057473785.1 Mycobacterium sp. TH-M103 | reverse complement strand
GTTGATTTTCGGGGCGAGTGGCGGAATGGCAGACGCGCTGGCTTCAGGTGCCAGTGTCCTTCGGGACGTGGGGGTTCAAGTCCCCCTTCGCCCACCGGAGTGATGTCTCACGACATCGGAATTGGTCCGAACCCCCGTCGGGGTTCGGATTTTTTCTTTGGGCGTGCGGTGGAAGTTCCTGGCGGCCTCGGCCGGCGCGGCGCGAGACAAGTCCTCCGAATTGGTCGATACGGTCGGTACGGGCAGCTGTGGATTGGCGATGTCACAGAAACGGAACAATAGGCCCAACCGGGAAGCCCACGATCCGCGGCGGTGAACATGGAATTCGGTTGCACGCCGGCACACGTTCACCGGACGTATCAAAAGCGTGCGCGGTGAACCAATATACGACGCAATACCGGGCTGGATGTCCGAATCGCCTCGTAGACCGGTAACTCGCGGCGGCGGGCAGCAGCGGAAAACCCTTCACGACGCGTTCCAGTAATGCCACATCATTCCCCCAGCACTTGCGTCGCATTGGTGGAATGGGTGTCCATAGCTTTCACACTGCTGAGAATTCAAGAAACACCGAGGCGCAGTCTCATACATCTGATTTCCGGTCCAAATGGAATTTTCCCGCACGGAGCTGCATTGCGGCCTGTACGGTGAGTCGTGCACACCCAAACTGTCGGGAGGTTTGAGATGTCCAATCTATTTACGATGCCGGAGTTTTTACAAAATGCGGCATCAGACTTGGCGGGCATCGGTTCGGCGATCCGCTCCGCCAACGCCATGGCCGCAGCCCCGACGACCGGCGTGCTGGCAGCGGGCACCGACGAGGTGTCGGTCGCGGTGACCTCGTTGTTTTCCACACACGCCACGACATATCAACAGGTGAGCTCGCTCGTCGAAGATTTTCACGCCCGGTTCGTCCAGGCATTGATCGGCGCCGGGCAGACGTATGCGGCGGCCGAGGCCGCCAACGTTCTGCCGTTGCAGAGCCTGGGGCAAGGCATGGGCAACAGCGCCGCGGCCGCCCAGGCGACGCTGGCCAATTACGGTTACGGCAATGTCGGCCAGGGCAACTTCGGTTTCTTCAACACCGGGACCTTGAATTTCGGTATCGGCAACGTCAGCCCCAACTTCACCCCCACCAACCCCATCAGCCAGTTCGGCGGTTTCGGTCTGTTCAACACCGGTATCGACAACGTCGGGGCCTTCAACAGCGGCAGTGTGAACATCGGGATCGGCAACGTCAGCCCCAACTTCACACCGGGCAATCCGCTGACGCAATTCGGCAGCCTCGGCATGTTCAACAACGGGATCGACAACGTCGGGATCGGCAATGTCGGGGTCAACAACCAGGGCCTGCCCGTGCCCCTGCTGAGCCTGCTGGGCGTGGGCAACCACGGCACGTTCAACCAGGGCCTGTTCAACACCGGCAACTACAACACCGGCATCGGCCTGGTCGGCGACCACCTCATCGGCATCGGCCCGTTGCACGTCAGCGACTAGTCGAGACGAGCTAAAGGTCTGTGCCGCCGGAGCTCTCGGCCGCGGCGCCAGGACCGCCGCTGCGCAGGTGTCCTTCGCGGAGCAGCGCGTTGACCGACTCCTCCCAGCGGTGCATCTGGGCGGGCGTGCCGAACGGTTGCGGAAGGTGACGGTCGAGGTGAGGACGCAGAACCAGGGTGCCCAGGACCAGGACCAGGGGATGCAGCGGCGCCCACAGCCGATCCAGGTCCGGTCGGGTCTGTCCGAGGTCGTTGAGCTCGTTCCACCGATCGGCGCCGAGGGCGGCCAGCCCGTCGAAAACGACCGTCCCCAGCGGCCGCCCGCTGACCACCGCGTCGACAACGTAGTCGACGACGTCGGGCTGTTCGACTAGCAGAGCGGTCACCCGGCGTCCCATCTCGGCGACCGAGTCGGCGGGCGGATCAGGGACCGGCTCCGCCATCACCGCACTGACAACCTCGAGGACGTGGGCGTCGACGGCGCCGATGAGGTCGGCTTTGGTGGCGAAATAATGTTGCACCAACCCCAGGGAAACCTCCGCCGCGGCGGCGATCGTGCGCAGCGAGGTCGCCGCCGTGCCCTGGGCGGCGAAGAGCCGAAGTGCCGCAGCCCGGATCCGCGTGGCGCTCGGCGAGCTCGCCGGATCGACTGCGTCCGGGCTCGTTGCTGCTGATGTCATCTCCGACACGGTACGAAGCGTACTGTAACACGCATGTGCAATACCGATGTATTGTGGTGTGCATGACGCCGTCGCCCGACGATCAGGTGAGGATCAGATTCGTCCGAGACTTCCAAACCTCCGATGGTTCGGTCAGCTGCACCAAAGGTTCCGAGTTCCGCGTCGACACCGCCACTGCCGATGCGCTGCTATTGGCCGGCGTCGTCGTGACGGTTTCCGCGACGGGGTCCATGTCGTCCGGGTGACTCCGATCCGCCCGGGGTCTGCGACGGATCGACCGCGTTGATGGTGGTTGATTTCGCGTCGGCTCATCGAACATTCCCGCGAACACGTCCCGGCCGGCATCGGCAATCAACTTTTGCAGCATCGCCAGGTCCACACTGCCCGCGCGCGGGACGGACCAGGCTATTTGCTGCCATACCGACCAGCTCCCCGGCTCATGGCTTTCCTCACGCCGCGGGTTCCGGAGCGCACCAACCTTCTGGCGAGGATCGCGCTTGACATCGTGCCCGAGTGGGTAGATGCCCTAAGGAGATCGCCCCTCCCCTCAACAGATTGGGTACTCATGATGATCGAGAATCCGACCGCCCGCCGTTTCGTCGTGGCCGCAGCGCTGACGACGGCCGTCGGGCTGAGCACGCTGACCGCGGCCTGCGGCTCGAGCGGCCACGAGAACAAACCGTCGACCACGACGGTCACGACGACGGTCACCCCGCCCACCACCACCCCGACCACGCCGCCCCCGCCGCCCGCCGAGCCGGGCGGACCAGGGACCGGGCCCGGCGGAGTCACCACGAACGCGCCGGGTGGCGCGGGCGCCGGGGCAGGTCCCGGCGGGGCGAGCGCGGGTGTGCCGGGCGCCGGGGCTTCGGCCGGGCCCAATGGCGCCGGGGCGTGCGCCGGTGGCGTCTGCGTCGGGACTCCCCCCGGCTAGTAACCGGCCCGCTGCGGGCGGCGGCGTCGGTGAAACTATCTGCTGGACTGGATCCGCAGCCACCGCAGGACGTCGTCGGTGACGGGATCGGTGAGGTCGTCGAATTCGGGATGCTTGCGCAGCACCGTGCCGATCATCGAGCACACCGGGACGATGCGCTTGCCCGCATCGCGGGCGTCGTCGAGCGCCTCCTCCACCAGAAGGGTCGCCAGGCCGCGTCCACCGAATTCGGGGTGGATCTCAGTGTGGTCGAACACCCGTTGGTCGCCGCGGTCGGCGAATGAGGTGTGGCCGACGACCCGGTTGTCGACGGCAATCGTGTACCGGCCCTCCTCGGCGCTGATGGTGGCGTGGGCGCCGGTCTTGTCGACAGGCATCTGATCTCCCTGGGGTTCCGGTAAGCGGACAATCGCGACCGTACCCGCTCACTTGCCGGGCGGCCGCAGGACCTTCATCGCCAGCCGCATGATCGGTGCGGGAACGCAATCCTGCATTGACAGGGCCGTGTCGGCGGCGCGGGAGCGTAGCGGGGTGCCGCGGCTGAAGATCCGGTTCAGCGGTCCCCGGACGGCTCGATCACCACGTGCAGCGGCGGGGTGCCGACGGCGGCGCCCAGCGCGTTGGCGATGACCATCCGCTGGATCTAGCTGGTGCCTTCGAAGATGGTGTACGGCTTGGCGTCTCGATACCACTTCTCGACCGGGTGGTCGGTGATCTAGCCCCAGCCGCCCATCGTCTGGATGGCCCGCCCGGTCGCCGTGACGGCTACTTCGCTGGCGGTCCACTTCGACATCGAGCGCTCACCCCCGCTCCAATCGGATGCGGTTGGCCGCCATCCACGAGGCCCCAGGTCAGCAGCCGCGCGGCATCGATCTGGGTGGCCAGCTCGGCGTATTCCAGAGCCGCGCGGGTGATCCCGCGGTTGGCCGAGTTCCTCGTCAACGACCGCGTTGACGACGTGCACGTCGGCGATGCCGCCGTTGCCGATCCACATCTTGTGGCCGTCGATGACCCAATCGTCGCCGTCGCGACGGGCGTGGGTGCGCAGGTTCGTACGTCGCTGCCGCCCTCGGGTGCGGAGATCGCCAGCGCAGCGAGCTTCAGATCGCCTGGGGTGCCGAAGCATTCGGGGCCCCATTCCAGCATCTGCTCGGGGGTCGCTGCCTGGCCGATGGCCGAGAGCGCCAGCGCCGGCATGACGATCGCCAGCCCGCTCGCGGCGCAGCCCCAGGACAGCTCCTCCACGAACATCGGCAGCGACAACCCGGTGGGGTCGCGATCAGATCGCGGTAGAAGAGCGGACCGTAGAAGCCGCGCAAGGGCCGCCTCCTCGAGCACGGGTCTCGACGGCCTCGGTGGTGCCGAAGCTCGACTAGCCGGCCGATCGGCACAGCAAACGGGTCGGGTGGGCCTTTCAGGCGGCCGAGCGCGGCCCGGCGTGGGCGATCGGCAGATGCAGTACCACCGCCGCCGCCGGAACGGCATCGTGTTCGTGACGGGCCAGCAGGGCCGCGTTGTCGGGGAGCTGACGCGAATTGATCTCGCCGCTCGCGATGCGGCGCAACGTGTCGTGGGCGCGGGCAAGCTGTTCGCGCTTGCGGTACTGACCGCCGGGCAGTTTGACACCGGCCCAGACGCCGTACTCCTCCCGGTGCGCGATGGCGTGCTGGGCGCACCGGCGTTGTTGCGCCAACGGGCACCGGCGCAGGCACTGTATGCGGGCCTCGGTCGCAGACGCCTCGTACGCGCGTGCCTTTGCCGCGCCGTCGGCGCCGTCGTCGTCGGGATAGCCGAACCACAGTTCCGGATTGGTTGCGCAGGGATGTCCCATGCCGGTCTCCTTCTCGGGCTGAAACGTCGATAGAAGCGTATACACATGGTTGCCCGGCGCGCAAGAGAACCGTGACAAAAACGTATAACAAAGGACGGGCTCGCGGGCTGTGTAATATCCGCCGTATGGCCGGAGCGTGTGGTGAGCCGTGAATCGGCCGGCGCGGCCATCCGCGCGTTGCGCGAATCGCGCGATCTGTCGCTGGCCGACCTCGCCGCGACCACCGGTGTCAGCGTCATGGGACTCAGTTTCTTGGAGCGCGGGGCTCGCAAGCCGCACAAAAGCACAGTTCAGAAGGTTGAAAACGGGCTAGGTCTGCCGCCGGGGACGTATTCGCGGCTGCTCGTGGCGGCCGATCCGGATGCCGAGCTGGCGCGGATGATGGCGGCGCAGCCGCCCGACGCGACGGCCGCCCGACGCCCGGGGGCCGTGGTGGTCGACCGGCACAGCGACACCGAGGTGCTCGAAGGCTATGCCGAAGCGCAGCTCGACGCCCTCCAATCGGTCATCGAACGACTACCCGCGACGACATCAAACGAATATGAGACGTATATTCTCTCTGTGATCGCGCAGTGCGTGAAGGCGGAGATGCTGGCCGCCGGCTCCTGGCGTGTGGCCGTGAACGCCGGCGCGGATTCGACGGGCCGGCTCATGGAGCACCTGCGGGCGCTCGAGGCCACGCGCGCCGCCTTGCTGGACCGGATGCCGCAGAGCCTGGGTGCGCGTTTCGACCGCGCCTGTGCGCGCTCGTCGCTACCGGAGACGGTCATCGCGGCTCTGCTGGGTGTCGAGACCGCGGACGTGTGGGACATCCGCAACAGGGGGGCCGTTCCACCGGGGGCCCTCCCCCGCGTCCGCGCCTTCACCGAGGCGGTCGAATCGGCGGCTCGCGATGCGACCGAGCGCGACGACTCCGAGGGGGACCAGTGATCGACAGTGAACTCATGGTGCTCGACCGGGCCCATCGCCTGTTCGCCGGCCACACCGAAGCGCCGGCGTGGGACGCGGGGCGGCCGCCGCACCGCGGTGCGGCGCGTTACCTGCAGGCGCCGAATGTCGGTGCGGGACAACGCGCCTACGAACTGGCCGCCGATCGCGGCCGGCGACGGCGCGCGGCGGCGGCCCGCACGGATGCCGAGGCCGGCCGCGTCGTCGCCGAAGCCCACCGGGACCGGGAACGTGCCCACCGGCTGACCAAGAGCGTCGTCGACGAGGCCCGCGCCGACGCCGCCGCGCCCCCGCGGACGCCGATGGCCCAGCGAGAGGCGATGCGCCGGCGGGCGGCGCGGCTACGCGCGCAACAGGCGCACGTGCTGGCCGCCCGGGCGCGATCCCGACGACACGCCGCGACGCTGCGGGCCCTGGGATACCGGCTCGCGCACCACCGCGGACCGCTGGACCTGTCCCCGAACGATCGCGCCGCCCGCGCTGTGCACGCCGCCTTGTCGCGGCTGGGACGACCGTACGTCTGGGGCGCGGCCGGCCCCGAGCGGTTCGACTGTTCCGGGCTGGTCCAGTGGTGCTATGCCCAGGCCGGGGTTCATTTGGACCGCACCACCTATCAGCAGATTCACGACGGTGTCCCGGTGCCGCGTTCGCAAGTCCGCCCGGGTGACCTGGTGTTCCCGCACGCCGGTCACGTGCAGCTGGCGATCGGCAAAGGTCTGGTCGTGGAAGCGCCCTACCCGGGGGCATCGGTGCGGATCGCCCGATTGGGCGGCAGCGTTCAGATTCGACGCCCGCTATGACCAACCACCGCCCCGCCACCCGACGAAGGGGTTGAACATGTCCGAGCAAGCCGGGCCCTCGGTCGCAGCGCTGCGCGCACGCCAAGGCGCGCTGGCGGGCCGACACGCTACCGCGGCCGACGCCGACCGTGTCCTGGCGGACGTGCTGGCCAGCGTGCACGCCGCGACCCGGGCGAGCATCCGCCGCCTCGATGCCATCGCCGAGGAGGTCGACCGCGCGGTCCTCGACCGGGCAGCCCTGGCCGCCGATACGCCTCTGGGCGCGCGTGAATTGCACAAGTTCCTGGTCGCCAAGCTGCGTGAGATCAGGGCGGTCGTCGCCGAAGCGGACGAGCTCGGCCGCGCGAAACGGGCTGTGCTGGAGCGCCTCCGGGCACAGTACGCCGCGCCGGTCGGCTAGCGGGTGCGTCCGGGCACAGCCGCGCCGACCGTGAATTGTCGATCCCAATCCGCCTGGGTACTGTCGCCCGTCATGGAGGGGCCCACGCCGGGATCTGCTGCCGACACCATAGCGGCCGCCGAAGCGGCGCTGGCCCAACAGAATTCGGCGGTTTCGCAGCTGGACCTGCAGGTCGTTTCGGCGATCCTGAACGCACACCTGACGACCGTCGAGGGCAAAGAAGCGCTGAGCGGGTTGCAGCAGGAGACCGAAGCCGCGGTACGCACGCGCTCCGACCTGGACACCCCGGCGGGTGCGCGCGACTTCCAGCGATTCCTCATCGGCAAGCTCAGGGACATCCGAGCGGTCGTGCTGGGCGCGAGCCTCGATGACACGTCGAAATCGGCACTGATGGCCGCCTGGACGTCGCTGTACGGCGCCGCCAAAGGCGGCGCGGACGCCGTGGACGACCCGTCGGAGGAGGCGGAGTCGTCGGAGGCGTCGGACGACCCCGGCGCCGAGTGGGATCCGTTGCTGGACATGCTGTCGGCCGACGACCCCGGCGCGCCGGATACCGACCCGCCCGGACCCGTGCCTGCCGAAGGCGTCGCGGCCCCGCCGGCCGTGGCGGCGCCGGCGATGCCGGCCCTTCCCGCCTTCGGTACGGGGCCGCTGTCGGGGCCGGGCACGGCGCCGGGTGCCCCGGCCGACTGGGCCCTGCCGGCTCGCGGTCTGCAGGACGGCGAGCTCGAGTCGGCGCTGCGCGACCTCGACGACGACGGCCTGCAGCGACCCGAAGAGTCGGATCCGGGTGACGAAACGGCACCCTCGACACAGGACGCCGAGAACCACGACGGGCTGGCGACCACGCACGCACCCGCGGCGGGACCGACCGCGGTCATCCTGCCCGACGGCGAAAAGGTGACCGCCGCCAGCCCACAGGTGGCCGGTGCCATCAAGGCCGCGGTCACCGGAACGCCGATCGCCGAGGCGTTTGCACGGCAGGGCATCACCATCCCCGCGCCGGGCACCGCGGTCGCCGATCCGATCGACCCGCAAGACGTCACACCCGGCGACATCGGCATGCTCACCGACCGCCATGCACTGGCCCTCGGGCCCGGTAAGGCCCTCCTGGACGGGCAGATTCGACACATCGCCACCGTGAGCGGGCCGGACTTCCTAGGCTGGGAGCACCCACCGGCGGCGACGGCCGCCCCGGCCGGTCCCGACAATCCGACACCGACCCGGCCGGCGGGCATGTGATCGCCGACAAAACCACTGCCAACAGCGAACTCGCCGGGTCCCCCGGCGGTGCATGAACAGGAGACAGCGGATGGCCGATTCGATCCACGTGGAGCCCGCGCAGCTGCGGCACGCCGCCGCCCAGCACCTGGACGCCTCCGACTACCTGCGCACCGTTCCGTCGACGCATGCCGCGATCCAGGAAAGCCTCGACTCCCTGGGGCCGATCTTCGGCGACCTGCGCGACGCCGGGCGCGAACTGCTCGAGCTCAGGCGCCAGTGCTACGAGCAGCAAGCCGACGACCACGCCGCCATGGCCGACAAGCTGCGGGTGTCGGCGAGCAGGTGGGAACAGCACGAGCAGGATGCGGCCAACGACTTCGGCGGCATCGGCGACGGCGGTCGATGACCGACCCCAATCCCGCCTTCGACACCGTCCACCCCAGCGGGCACATCCTCGTCCGGTCCTGCCGCGGCGGCTACCTGTACAGCGTCACGCTGAGCGACGAGGCGATGGAGACCGATGCCGAGACGCTGGCCCGGGGCATCCTGCTGACCGCGGACGTGTCGCATCTGAAGGCGCTGCTGGAGGTGCGCGACGAGATCCTGGCCGCCGGCCACACGCCGTCGGCTCAGGTCCCCACCCCCTACGACCTCGACACCGCGATCGAGAAGCTGCTGGCGCACGATCTGCGGCGCCGCGACGGCGTGCGGTAGCCGCGCGGCCGGGACACGGACCCGCCTATCCCAGCCACGTCTCGACCGCACCGGGATCCGGTGCGATATCGGTGGGTGGCTCGATCGGATTGGGGCCGAACAACTCCCGCGCCCGCGCGAGCAGGGCGCGCACTTCGTCGAGTTGCTGCTGCAGGGCAGATTCAGCCATGCCTGCACGCTACCCATGCCTGCGCGGCAGCACAATTCACCGACTTAGCCATGCGCGCGTGAGATGCCGTTACGCTGGGCCGGTGGTGATGGATCGGATAACGGCGCGTCGGCGTCTGCGGAGGGCGACGCGAGAATCGTTGGCGATCCCGGCCTTCAGCGCTCCGGTCGATTGCACCCCGTGGGTGACGGGCGGGCTCTGGCCCGCCTTGCTCTCACCGGTCACCGCCGAAACTGCCACGCTCGCAGAGTATTTGAAGGCCGATCTGCAGCGAATCGTCGAAAGCGCCAACGACGTGCTGAAGAGGCTGCAGCGGGCCGGACTGGTGGAGTCGATCCGGCAGGAAGAGGAGGCCCGGATCGTCGACGAGGCCCGCGCCCTGGCCGTGCAACGGGTCGAGTCGACGATCCGCCAGTTGCACGCGCTGCGGGGTGACGCGCCGGTGGCCGGTCACGAAGCCGCAGCCCCGCAGGGCCGGCACCGCGCCACCGCGTCGGGGAATGCCGAGCAGGAGGCTGCGCCCGCAGCCGAGGTCACCCCGGTCATCGAGCTCATCGAGGCCGCCGGTGCCGAGTCGGCCGACCAGCGACTGCGCCGTCTGCTGACCTTCGCGGCCCGTCAGGCACCGCGGCTGAACTGGGCGGTCGGCGACCGGGCCGACGGCAGCACGGTCCTGGTCACCGACCTGGCCCACGGGTGGATACCGCCGGGTATCGCGCTTCCGGCCGACGTGGGACTGCTGCCGCCGGAGCGACGGACCGGCACGGTCGCCGGCCTGGTAGGCGACGTCACGCGCGTCGCGGCCTACGCTCCCGGGGACCGCCTGGGCTGGCCGGACGACTTGGACCCGACGACGTCCTCGGTGCGCCCCCGCGAACTGCCCCCGGTCCCGGATGGGGGGCGGGTGCTCAGCGACGCGACGCGTGGGCGCGCGGGCCTGCCCCGGCTCGTGCACGCGTTGGCCGCGGCGGCGGCCGGCGGGACCCGGGTCCTCGACGACGAGGTGGACCTGCTGCGGGTGCATCTCGACACCGCGCTGCACCAACTGTCGGTGCAGCATCCCGGTGCGGGCCCCGGGTTGTTGCTCGACTGTCTGCTGCTGGCGGCCACCGAGGCCGCCGTCACCGGGGACGCGACCTCGGCGAACTACCACCTGGCCTGGTTCCAGAAACTGGACGCAGCACCTGGTGAGTGAACCCACGATCATGAATTGACGCTGGTCGGAGCGCTGAAGGATACTTGGCGGCGTGTCGGGATCGGGCGGTCGCGCGAACCTGAGCGGCAGGGATCTCGTCGACGCGGTGCTGCGCGATCTGAGTGAGGCGGCCGACAAGTGGGAGGCGCTGGTCGCCCGGGCCGAGACCGTCACCTATAGCGTCGATCTCGGTGACGTCCACGCCGTCGCCAACTCCGACGGCAGGTTGCTGCAGCTGACGCTGCACCCGGGGGTGATGACCGGCTACACCCACGCGGAGCTGGCGGACCGGCTGAATCTGGCGATCGCCGCCCTGCGCGAAGAGGCCGAGACGCAGAACGAGGCCACCTACGGCGGCCCCCTGCAGTGAGCGCGCCGCGCCGCCTCAGCGGCCGGCGCCGGGCGGGCCGGCGAAAGCCTGGGCGATCTGTAGCCAGCGCCGCGCGTCGGCGCCCTCGGCGGTGATGTCCAGTTCGCCGAGCGGGCGCCGCTGAGTCACCAGGAAGCAGAAGTCCAGGGCCGCTCCGGTGACCCGCTGGGCGGCGTCGGGCGGCCCCCACGACCAGATGTCGCCGTCGGGGGCCCGCAACTCGACGCGGAACGGCTCGGCCGGGGCGGCCTGGTTGTGGACGAAGAACGCGTAGTCGCGGGTCCGCACCCCGAGGTGGGCGATCGACCGCAGTCGCGGCGTGGCGGGCCGGGTGACGCCGAGGGCGTCGGCGACGTCGAGGCCGTGCGCCCAGCTCTCCATGAGCCGGGCGGTGGCCATCGACGCGGCGCTCATGGGAGGGCCGAACCACGGCACCTTGCGCTCCTGCGGCACCGCCAGCAGCGCCTCGTGCAGTCGCGCCCGGTACACCCGCCACTCGCTGAGCAACTCCGACGGCGGTAGGGCCGCCAGTTCCGCCGCGCCCGCGTCGACGAAGCCGTCCGGGTCGGCCGCGGCGGCCTCGAGCGCGGCGGCGAACGCGGCCGCATCGGTGACCGCGGTGAGCGCGACCCGGTCCGTCCACAGCAGGTGCGCGATCTGGTGGGCGATGGTCCAGCCCGGTGCGGGAGTCGGAAGGGCCCACTGGTCCTGCCGAAGCGGCGCCACCAGGGCGTCGAGGCCGTCGCTCTCGGCGCGCAAGTCGGCCACGATCGGCCCGGGTCCGGCCATCATCGCCTGCTCACGAAGGCGTGGACGAGCAGCCCGCCCAGGTACAGAGCCGACCCGAACAGCGCGAACGCGGGGGCGTGTCCGTCGGCCGGGATCACCGCCGCGGCCACGGTGATCGCGGCGATGAACGCGACCCAGAACAGCGCGTCCTGCACCGCGAACACGTGCCCGCGCAACGCGTCGTCGACGTCGATCTGCATCGCGGAGTCCGCGCACAGCTTGACCACCTGGCCGGCTACGCCGAGCAGGAAGCCGCACACCACCATGACCGGAATCCGCAACCCGGCGCCCGCGGTCTGAATCAGCGCGGCGGCGGCCAGCGCGCCGTTGGCCGTGGCGTAGCGGCCCCACCGGCGGACCGCGACCGGGGTCAGCAGGTTGGCCAGGAACGCCCCGAGGCCCGTGGCGGCGAAGAAGATCAGCGCGGTGCCCAGTCCCCCGGTGTGAGGCCCGCTCAGGTGGCGGACCAGCAGCAGGATCAGCAGTGAGTTGATGCCGACCGCCATCCGGTGCGCGGCCAGGCCCGACAGGGTGCCGGCCACCGTCGGGTAGCGCATGACCGTGCGCGCCCCGTGCAGCCAGCCGGTGAGGACCGCGTACAGGGCCGACCCGTGGATGGCCCGCACCGTGTCGTCCGGGCCGAGCACCCGGGGGCCGAACCGCAACGCCAGCAGCAACGCGATCGACACCGGGATCGCGGTGAGGAAGATGATCGCTGAGGCGCCGTCGTCGCCGGCGCCCATCAGCAGGCGGGGCACGAGCATGAAGTTGGCGCCCAGGAACGCCGCGACGGCGCCCGACGCGGTAGCGACCGCGTTCATGGTCACGACCTGTTCGCGCGGTACCACGTGCGGCAGCGACGCCGACAGCCCGGACGCGACGAACCGCGCCAGGCCGTTGGCGAACAACGCCGCGATCAGCAGCGCCATGTCTCCGGCCCGCACCGCCAGAATGGTGCCGATCGCGGCGATCAGGACCAGCCGGGCCGCGGTGGCGCCGACCAGCACCAGGCGCCGATCCCAGCGGTCCATCAGCGCCCCGGCGAACGGCCCCAGCAGCGAATAGGGCAAGAACAGCACCGCGAACGCGCGGGCGATCGCCATCGGGTCGGCGGCCCGGTCCGGGTTGAACAGCAACGCCCCGGCCATCCCCGCCTGGAACAGACCGTCCCCGAACTGACTCGCCATGCGCACCTGCAGCAGCCGCCAGAAATCGGGCAAACCGCGCACCGACCGCCAGATGTCCGCGGGTGCGCGCGTGGGCGTCCGGGTTTCAGTCACAGAACCGACTTCCGTGAGGGGGCAGGCACGATCGCTGCGGTCGACGCCGCTTCCCACAACAGTACAAATATTTGCGGGCGACGCTCGATTCCCCCGGGCGAGAGGGCCCGAGGATGCGATGATTGAGTAATGGCCCCGCCCGAAGATCCCGAGGACTTTGTCGCGCGCGCCGCACAGCGGGTGCGTGCGGGCACCTTGCTGCTGGCCAACACCAATCTCCTCGAACCCACGTTTCGGCGCAGCGTGATCTACATCGTGGAACACAACGAGGGCGGCACGCTGGGTGTCGTGGTCAACCGGGCCAGCGAGACTGCCGTGTACAACGTGCTGCCGCAGTGGACCAAGCTGGTGGCCAAGCCCAAGACGATGTTCATCGGGGGCCCGGTCAAGCGCGACGCGGCGCTGTGCCTGGCGACGCTGCGCGTCGGCGCCGACCCGCAGGACGTGCCGGGTTTGCGTCACGTCACCGGCCGGGTGGTGATGGTCGACCTGGACGCCGACCCGGATATGATCGCGCCGCTGGTCGAGGGCGTGCGGATCTTTGCCGGATATTCCGGTTGGACGATCGGTCAGCTGGAAGGCGAGATCGAGCGCGACGACTGGATTGTACTGTCGGCCTTGCCCTCCGACGTCCTCGTCGGGCCGCGGACCGACCTGTGGGGGCAGGTGCTGCGTCGGCAGCCGCTACCGATGTCGCTGCTTGCCACCCATCCGATCGACGTCAGCCGCAACTGAGCCCGGGCGCCGTCAGCCGCAGGACTGCGTGCAGCCGGAGCAGGCTCCACCGCAGCCGGGGGCCGTCGCCGCCTGATTCAGCGCGAAGCGCGCGCTCTGCCACGAGCCGGCGGCCAGCGTGCCCAGGGCACCGGCGACGCAGACGATAAGCACGACCAGGGCGGTGTGCGGGGAGGCGGCCAGGGCCACGACACCGCCGGCGGTGAGCATCACCGCGGCCGCCAGCTGGGTGGGGGCCATCGCCCGCAGCGCCCGCTGCACGGTGTCGGCGGTGTGCCCCCGGGAAAGCGACCAGATCCCGAACCCGGCGGATGCCGCCGCCGCGCACACACACAACACCCCCGCGATCAGCATGGGCCCACAATACGAGCCGGCCCGGGAGCGCGCGCGCCAGGGCCTGCGCCGACGCTAGCCTTGCGGACCGAGGTGCAGGTTCGGCAGGGGCGGCAGGCCCGGCACCAGGGCCAGCAGGTTGGGCATCGGCTGCCGGGGCGGCGTCTGGTTGGACAGGGCCGCCTGCCCGGGAAGGCCCAGCGGGGCCGTGGCCGGTACCGGCGCGGGCACCGGGGCGGGAAGCCCGCCCGGCGCCGTGGCGGGCGCGGCGCCGGGGAGGCCGACGGGCGACGCGACGGGTGCCTGAGCTGGCGCGGGGGCCGGTGCGCCGGGCACGGCGACACGGAACCCGTTGACGATGGCGTCCGTGGCCGGCGCGTCCGCGACCGCCTGGGCGCGGTCGGTGGTGACCGCCAGCGACACCAGATACCTGTCGTGCCCGGAGGTGGCGACGACGTGGCGCCGCGACGTGTTGAGCATCATGTCACCGTCGCGGTAGGTGCCCTCGATCACCGACGACGGGAACCCGTCGAAGTCGGCCATGGAGGCGTTGGTGGCCTCCCAGGCCGGCAGCTTCTGGCTGTCGACGTAGCCGTGCGTGATCGCCTCTCTGGGATCGAAGTTGCCGACCAGTTTGTACACCACGACCTGCGCGTTCGAGGTGTAGATGCTGTTGCCCTGGCGGTCGGCGATCACCGCGAACGCGTCGGGCACGTTGGGGTCGGGTACCTGGGTCCAGCGGGTGGGCACCGGCAGTGTGATGTCGAGCGGCTTGAATCCCTGGGGCTTCTGGGCTTCCAGCTTGACGCCCTTGGTCTGCAGGTATTCGCGGAGCGTTCCGGTGATCGCGGGTGCCGCCACCGGTGGCGCCGGTGCGACCGGGGCGGCGGCTCCGGCCACCGCGGGACTCGGCGGGACCAACGCATTCGACACCGGTGGGGTGGCGAGGACGCGGTTGCCGCCCGCCCCGCCGGGCGCCGCGGGGACGTTGGGCTGCACCGGTGCCGGCGCGGGCACGGCCGGGGCGGGTGCGGGAAGGACGGGATCCGCCGATGCCTTGGCGCCCGCGACAATCCCGACGGCGATCAAGCCGGCAACCATACCCCCGAGGAATGCCCGCTGGGTCGGGGCGAACTGAATCATCTGCGTCGGTCCTTCCCACGAGGCTTCGACACGAGCGCCCGTCGATAGTGGCTGACTGTATCCAGTGGTCAAATGCGCTGAACAGGCCCGAAATAGAGCTGGGATGAAGCTCTGATCACCGCGCGACGGAAACGAGACCAACCCGTGGCCGGCGGGAGCGCTGGGGCGGCCCTTATACCCTGTTGGCGTGACCGAATCCCCGACCGCCGCGACCGGCAGCGCCACAGCGCCGGGTCCAGTGCCGGACTCCGACGCGCCGCCGCACCGCTACACCGCGGCGCTGGCGAGCCGCATCGAGAGCACCTGGCAGGACAACTGGGCGCGGCTGGGCACGTTCAACGTCGCCAACCCGGTGGGCGCGCTGGCTCCGCCGCAAGGGACCCCGGTGCCCGAGGACAAGCTGTTCGTGCAGGACATGTTCCCCTATCCGTCGGGGGAGGGGCTGCATGTCGGCCACCCGCTGGGCTACATCGCCACCGACGTGTACGCGCGTTACTTCCGGATGACCGGCCACAATGTGCTGCACGCGTTGGGATTCGACGCTTTCGGGCTGCCCGCCGAGCAGTACGCGGTGCAGACCGGCACCCATCCGCGGACCCGGACCGAGGCAAACATCGTGAACTTCCGGCGCCAGCTGGGCCGGCTCGGTCTCGGCCACGACAGCCGGCGCAGCTTCTCGACCACCGACGTCGAGTTCTACAAGTGGACGCAGTGGATCTTCCTGCAGATCTACAACGCGTGGTTCGACACGGCGGCGGGCAAGGCCCGCCCGATCGCCGAACTGGTCGCCGAATTCGATTCCGGTGCACGCCGCCTCGACGACGGGCGGGACTGGGGCGCGCTGTCGGCGGGGGAGCGGGCCGACGTGATCGACGGCCACCGCCTGGTCTACCGCGCGGACTCGATGGTGAACTGGTGTCCCGGGCTGGGTACCGTGCTGGCCAACGAGGAGGTCACCGCCGACGGCCGCAGCGACCGCGGCAACTTCCCGGTGTTCCGGAAACGGTTGCGGCAGTGGATGATGCGCATCACCGCCTATTCCGACCGGCTGCTCGACGACCTGGACGTACTGGACTGGCCCGATCAGGTCAAGACCATGCAGCGCAACTGGATCGGCCGTTCGACCGGCGCGCAGGCGCTGTTCTCGGCGGCCACGAGCGATGGCGCGGCCGTGGACGTCGAGGTGTTCACCACCCGGCCCGACACGCTGTTCGGTGCCACCTACCTGGTCCTGGCGCCCGAGCACGACCTGGTCGACCGGCTGGTCGCTACCGCCTGGCCGGACGGTGTCGATCCCGCCTGGACCTACGACGCCGCCACGCCGGCTGACGCCGTCGCCGCCTACCGCCGCGCGATCGCCGCCAAGTCCGACCTGGAACGCCAGGAGAGCAGGGAGAAGACCGGCGTCTTCCTGGGCGCCTACGCGACCAACCCGGCCAACGGCGAGCCGGTGCCGGTCTTCATCGCCGACTACGTGCTGGCCGGCTACGGCACCGGGGCGATCATGGCGGTACCCGGCCACGATCAGCGAGACTGGGACTTCGCCCACCAGTTGGGCCTGCCGATCGTGGAAGTCATTGCCGGCGGCGATGTTTCGCAGGCCGCGTACACCGGCGACGGGGTGCTTGTGAACTCCGGTTTCCTCGACGGCATGGACGTGGCAGCGGCCAAGAAGGCGATGACGGCCCGCCTGGAATCCGACGGCCGCGGCCGCGCCCGCATCGAATTCAAGCTGCGAGACTGGCTTTTCGCGCGCCAGCGGTACTGGGGTGAGCCGTTCCCGATCGTCTACGACGGCGATGGACGCCCGCACGCCCTCGACGAGGCCGCCCTGCCCGTCGAACTGCCCGACGTGCCGGACTACTCGCCGGTCCTGTTCGATCCCGACGATGCCGGCAGCGAGCCGTCCCCGCCGCTGGCCAAGGCGGCCGACTGGGTGCACGTCGAGCTGGACCTGGGCGACGGGCTGAAGCCCTACAGCCGCGACACCAACGTGATGCCGCAGTGGGCGGGCAGCTCCTGGTACGAGCTGCGCTACACCGACCCGCACAACTCGGAGCGGTTCTGCGCCAAGGAGAACGAGGCCTACTGGATGGGCCCGCGGCCGGCCGAACACGGCCCGGATGATCCCGGCGGCGTCGACTTGTACGTCGGGGGAGCCGAACACGCGGTGCTGCACCTGCTGTATGCGCGGTTCTGGCACAAGGTCCTCTACGACCTGGGTCACGTCAGCTCCCGGGAGCCCTACCGACGGCTGGTCAACCAGGGATACATTCAGGCGTTCGCCTACACCGACGCCCGTGGTTCCTACGTTCCGGCC
>NZ_JBYCLG010000252.1:0-2150 GCF_057473785.1 Mycobacterium sp. TH-M103 | reverse complement strand
GCCGATCAGGCGCCAGAGGTCCCGGGGGCCGGCCGCCGACGGGAACCTGCACGCGAGGCCGATGATCGCCACGTCCGTCGGCCGCGCGGGTTGCTTCGCGGAATGAGGTCTAGCACGACCCGTGCCGCCCGTCGATCCGCGGCGCATTACTGGGACCGCCGGCACGGACGAGGCAGGCGGCGCCTCGACGCGCGCGCACCCGCATTGCGAAACCGTTGCATGGACGCGAACGTACCGCTAAAGACCGGCGTCGTCGTCGAGGATCGCGAAGAGCTGACTCTCGGTCGCGGTGTTGATGTCGTCGTCGAACGGGACGTCGGCGTACTCCGGTTCGGGCGGGGCGGTCAGGCCCGCGAGCATGACCTGCAGCCGACCGCTCAACCGCGCCCTGTCGTCGGTATTCCAGCCCGGTCTGTCGAGCAGAGCCTGCAGTTCCCGGGCGATGTCGTTGAAGCGGGCCATCGGATCCGGCTGCTTGTCACCCGAAGCTACTGTGCTGGTGGCGATTTCGGCGTCGACGTACTCGGCCAGAGCAGACGGCGTGGGGTGATCGAAGATCACCGTGGGCGACAGGGTCAGCCCCGTCGCCGTCTTGAGCCGGTTGCGCAATTCGACCGCGGTCAGCGAATCGAACCCGAGGTCTTGGAAAGCCTTTTCGCCGTCGATGTCCGCGACACTTTGGCCCAACACGGTGGCGGCATTGCCGCAGACCAGGTCCACGAGTTCGCGGCGGCGCTGCTCGGCGGTCATACCCTCCAGCCGCGCCCGTAATCCGGTCGCCGCCATGGTGGCGTCGGCGTCGGCGACGACACGACGCGTCGGGCGGGCGGCCAGCTCCCGCAACAACGGCGGCAGGTCGTCGGCGTTGCCGGCCAACGCAACCCGGTCCAGCCGCGTGGCCACCACGACGGGGCGCTCGCCCAGCAAGGCGGTGTCGAACAGTTCGAGCGCCTGCTCGCTCGACAGGGCCGCCAGGCCGGACCGGCCGATGCGGGATCTGTCGCGATCGCCCAGATGGGCGGTCATACCCGAGGCCTGCTCCCACAGCCCCCAGGCCAGCGACAGGCCCGGCAACCCGTGCGCACGCCGGTACGCGGCCAGCGCATCGAGGAAGCTGTTGGCGGCGGCATAGTTGCCCTGGCCGGGCGCGCCCACGATCCCCGCCAGCGACGAAAACAGCACGAACGCGGCCAGATCCAGATCTTGGGTCAGTTCGTGCAGATGCCAGGCCCCATCGACCTTGGCACGCAGCACCGTGTCCACCCGATCCGGGGTCAGCGAGGCGACCATGCCGTCGTCGAGGACGCCGGCGGCGTGGATCACGCCCGTCAACGGATGTTCCTCGGGCACGCCGGCCAGCAGTGCCGCCAGCGCGTCCCGATCGGCCACGTCGCAGGCCACCACCGACACCCGCGTCCCCCGCTGCGACAACTCCTCCACCAGCAGATCGACACCGTCGGCGGCCGGACCGCGACGACCGGCCAACACCAGATGCCGAACGCCGTAACGGCTCACCAGGTGCCGGGCCACCGCGGCGCCCGCCATGCCGGTTCCACCGGTGATCAGCACCGTGCCCGCGGCCAGCCCGACGCCGGGCGCGCCGGGCAGCGTGAGCACCACCTTGCCGATATGGCGGGCCTGGCTGACGAACCGGTAGGCGTCCGCGGCGCGCCGCACATCGAAAGCCTTGACCGGCAACGGCTCGAGGGCTCCCTCGGCGAACAAGGCCGTCAGCTCGCCGAGCATCGCCGCGATGCGGTCTTCCCCGGCCTCCATGAGATCGAATGCCCGGTAACGGACGTCGCGGTATCGCTCGGCGACGACCCGGGGGTCGCGCAGATCCGTTTTGCCCATCTCGATGAAGCGCCCACCGGGGCGCAGCAACCGCAACGAGGCGTCGGTGAACTCCCCGGCCAGCGAGTTGAGCACCACGTCCACACCCGCGCCGCCGGTGGTGGCCAGGAACTTCTGCTCGAACTCCAACGTCCGCGAGTCGCCGATGTGATCGTCGTCGAATCCCATGTCCCGCAACGTGTCCCACTTGCGGCGGCTGGCCGTGGCGAAAACCTCTACGCCCCAATGCCTGGCCAGCTGCACCGCGGCCATCCCGACCCCGCCCGTCGCGGCGTGCACCAACACCCGCTCACCGG
>NZ_JBYCLG010000251.1:0-14790 GCF_057473785.1 Mycobacterium sp. TH-M103 | reverse complement strand
GCGCGAGGCCGCGCTGCGCGAGGTCGGCAAGCTGGAACGCTCCAGCGACCAGAGCCCGGAGAGCGGCTGGATCCGCACCTGGCTGGACACCGTGCTGGACCTGCCGTGGAACGTGCGCACCGAGGATTTGACGGATCTGAAGGCCGCGCGGGAGGTCCTGGACGCCGACCATCACGGGCTGGACGACGTCAAGGACCGCATCGTGGAATACCTGGCCGTGCGTGCGCGCCGCGCCCAGCGCGGGCTGCAGGTCGTCGGTGGGCGTGGCTCTGGCGCGGTGATGGTGCTGGCCGGTCCGCCCGGCGTCGGCAAGACGTCGCTGGGCGAGAGCGTCGCGCGGGCGCTGGGCCGCAAGTTCGTGCGCGTCGCCCTGGGCGGGGTGCGCGACGAAGCCGAGATCCGCGGACACCGGCGCACCTACGTCGGTGCGCTGCCGGGCCGGATCGTGCGGGCCATCGGCGAGGCGGGTTCGATGAATCCCGTCGTGCTGCTGGACGAGATCGACAAGGTCGGCTCCGACTACCGCGGCGACCCGAGTGCGGCGCTGCTCGAGGTCCTCGACCCGGCGCAGAACCACACCTTCCGGGACCACTACCTCGATCTGGACCTGGACCTGTCCGACGTCGTGTTCCTGGCCACCGCCAACGTGATCGAGAACGTCCCGTCGGCGCTGCTGGACCGCATGGAACTGGTGGAGATCGACGGCTACACCGAGGACGACAAGGTGGCCATCGCGCGCGACTACCTGCTGCCCCGGCAGCGGGAACGGGCGGCGCTGAGCGACGACGAGGTGACCGTCACCGACGCCGCGCTGCGCAAGATCGCCGCCGACTACACCCGCGAACCGGGGGTGCGGCAGTTCGAACGGCTGCTGGCCAAGGCGCTGCGCAAGGTGGCGACGAAGCTGGCGGACAACGCCGAGCCGACCACCGTCGACGAGCCGGATCTCGTTGACTACCTGGGCCGCCCGCGGTTCACGCCCGAGTCGGCCGAACGCACGGCGGTGCCCGGCGTGGCCACCGGCCTGGCCGTCACCGGCCTGGGCGGCGACGTCCTCTACATCGAGGCTGGCGCCACCGACGGTGAGCCCGGGTTGCAGTTGACCGGCCAGCTGGGCGACGTGATGAAGGAATCCGCGCAGATCGCGCTGTCCTATGTGCGCTCGCACGCCGCGGCCCTGGGCGTCGACCCGACGGCGCTGGACCGGCGCATCCACGTGCATGTGCCCGCCGGTGCGGTGCCCAAGGACGGCCCGTCTGCCGGCGTCACGATGGTGACCGCGCTGGTGTCGATGGCCACCGGACGTCAGGTGCGCTCCGACGTCGGCATGACCGGCGAGGTCACCCTGAACGGACGGGTGCTCCCGATCGGCGGGGTGAAGCAGAAGCTGCTCGCCGCCCAACGTGCCGGCCTGTCGACGGTTTTCATCCCGGCGCGCAACGAGCCGGACCTCGATGACGTGCCCGCGGAGGTGCTCGAAACCCTGGACGTGCGGCCGATGGTCGACGTCGCCGAGATCGTCGCGCAGGCGCTCGAACCGGTGACCGGGACCGTCGCACAGGCGGCCTGATCGCAACGCCGGGCGTGACATCCGCGTCACGCCCGGCGTTCAATAACCTCAAACGGCAGATCGTGCATCGCGTGCAACGGCTCGTTGTCAACCCGGTGGGCCGGCAGTTGCCGGTGACCATGATCGAGACGACCGGCCGCAAGTCGGGAAAGCCCCGGCGCACCGCCGTCGGCGGGCGCGTCGTGGACGACCGGTTCTGGATGGTCTCCGAACACGGCGAGCATTCGGACTACGTCCGCAACATCAAGGCCAACCCGGCCGTGCGGGTGCGCCTCGGCGGTAAGTGGCGCAATGGAACGGCTCACCCGTTACCCGACGACGACCCGGTGCAGCGGCTGGGAAACCTGCCCCCACTCAACAGCGCGGTCGTGCGCCTGATGGGCAGCGACCTGCTGACCATCCGGATCGATCTGGACTGAGACCGGCCCCATGCCCTACGACGAAGGCCTGGCCGACGGGATCCGCGAACTCCTCGGCGCCGAGCGGGGCATCGAGGAGAAGTGGATGTTCGGCGGTCTGGCGTTCCTGATCGAATGTGCGTGGCCGTCAGCGGCCAGGGTGGCCTGCTGGTGCGGGTGCCGCCGGGCGACACCGACCAACTGGCGGGGCGCGCGCATGTCGGCCCCATGGTGATGGCCGGGCGCGAGACTCGCGGCTGGCTGCGCGTCGACACCCCCGGCGTGCGGACCGCACGCCAGCTCCGCACCTGGGTCGACCGCGCGGTGGGGTATGCGCGCGGTCTGCCGCCCAAATGACCGCGTCGTTTGCCCGGGCACGGTGCGGGTACGCGACGTGACATGGACGGGCCGAAGAAAGTGTCGCGCCGGCTGCTCGAGGTCGCCGGGACCACCTATGCGGCCGAGGCCGACATCAAGCTCGAAGACAAGCCGATGCCGCTGTTCCAGCTCTTGGTGCTGTGCATGCTCGCCAGCAAGCCGATCGACGCGTCCATTGCCATGGGCGCCGCACGGGAACTGTTCAAGGCCGGCCTGCGCACGCCTCGGGCCGTCCTGGAAGCGGATCGCCAGACCATGATCGACGCGTTCGGCAGGGCGAGTTACGCCCGCTACGACGAGAGTTCGGCCACCCGGCTGACCGAGATGGCCGAGAAGGTGCGCGACGAGTATTCCGGTGATCTGCGCGAGCTCGCCGGGCGCAGCGAGCACGACGCGGCCGCGGCAAAGCGTCTGCTCAAGACGTTCAAGGGAATCGGCGACACCGGCGCCGACGTCTACCTACGCGAGGTGCAGGACGTCTGGCCGTGGGTGAAGCCGTACTACGATGACCGCGCCACCGGCGCGGCAAAGGATCTGGGTTTGCCCACCACGCCCGGCGAGCTCAAAGACCTTGCGCCGCGCAGCTGTTCGCGGCTGGCGGCAGCGCTCGTCAGGGTGTCGCTGGACGACGACGTGCGCCGGCAGGTGACCGGTTGACCCGGCGGTGACCGTTCGGATCGGCACGTCCGGATGGTCCTACAACCACTGGGTGGATGTGCTCTACCCGCCCGGTCTGCCGGCCGCGCGCCGGTTGGCGCGCTATGCCGAGGTTTTCGACACCGTCGAGCTGAACGCGAGTTTTTACCGGTGGCCCAAGGATGCGACGTTCGCGGCGTGGCGCGATCAGTTGCCGGCGGGCTTCACCATGTCGGTCAAGGCGCACCGCGGGCTCACGCACTACCGTCGGCTGGCCTCGCCGGAGCCCTGGATCGAACGGTTCGAACGCTGCTGGAATCTGCTCGGTGACCGCCACGGCGTGCTGCTGGTCCAACTGCATCCCGCACAGCAGCGCGATGACGCGCGCCTGGACGCCTTCCTGCAAGCCATGCCGCCGTCGATCCGGGTGGCCGTCGAGTTGCGGCACCCCACCTGGAACGACGCGGCGGTGTTCGCGCTGCTGGAAAGCCGACGGGCCGCCTACGTGGTGATGAGCGGAGCCGGTCTGCCGTGTATCCCGCGGGCCACCACGGATTTGGTGTACGTACGGATGCACGGGCCGGATCCGGACGCGATGTATGCGGGCTCGTATCCGCAAGCGGAGTTGCGGCGGTGGGTGGCGCACATAACGGAATGGGACGTCGACGGCCGCGACGTGTGGATGTACTTCAACAACGACCTGGGTGGTCACGCCGTGCGCAACGCGCTCTTTCTGCGCGGACTACTGAGTTGAACGGGAGCGATCACTCGTTCTCCGCCGGGGCGTCCGTGCAATCCGGGTCCTGATCGACGGGCGTCCACTTTCCGTCGATGACCTCGGGCGGGCGCTGGGCCTGCAGGCGTTCCCGTTCGGCGCGGCGGCGTTTGACCCGCAACCGGGCGTCGGCCGGGACGCTGACCAGTTCGTCGCAGGTCAGGTAGAACACGTCGTCGGCGACATCGAGCAGGTCGGCGTCGACACGCCGAGATCCCAACTCCCGCAACGTCAGCCGAAGCTGGTGGGTGAATCGCAGAGTGGTGTCGTGGGCCAGTTCCCGCGAGCCGCGGGCGGCATCGGCAAGGCGTTGTGCGAGGGTCGCCGACGTTGCCTCCGGGTCGTGCGGCGCGGCGGCGGCGAAATGGGCGGCGGTCTGTAGCAGCATCTCCGGGTCGTCGCCGAAGACCCGCGCGGCCAGTTCGGCATCGCCGGGCCCGCGGTGCCCGATCCGGGCGATCGCGGCATCGAATTTGGCTGCGGCGGAAGGGGACAACGCGCGGATGCTGCCGACGTTCCCTTCCCGGGCCAGGGCGCACAACGGCGGGTCGTCGCGCAGCACGGCCGCCAGTTCGGCGGTTTCGGCGGCGATGCGGTTGCTTTCCATGATCATGCCTATTCCGGACACGCTGCCGCCCGCCTGGGTGTGTTCCAGCGCCGCCGCCGTGACGCCGGTGTCGATGAGCCAGAGCGCCGTCAGGGTCCAACCCTGGTGAATTCGGTCGCGCAACAGCGGAACCCGAACTACCAGGCCGGAATCCGGCAGCGCGGCCAGCTGCGCCGCGTCCAACTGCTCCGCCCCGGCGGCCGCGCTGTAGGCCTGCGTGTCGGCTTTGAGGTGACGCAACAGGGCCAGTGACCGCGCCGCGACGATCGCTTTGGCGACCGAGCCCAGTGCTCCGCCGGCCAACTGGGGCTCACCGAACGGCAGCAGGTTGGGCACCTGGGTCCGACCGGCCAGCGTGCGCCGCACGACCGCCTCCCGGTCCCAGCCCGGAAGTTGTTCGGCAGCAAGAACGTTCGTCGAAACACCGATGTAGGGGCGGTGGCCGAACACCGCGACGGCCCGGCTCCCCCACTCGTCGCCGACCACGCCGCCGAGCGTGAGCACCTCTCCCAGCACCCGGCCGGCCGTGCGCAGGCCACTCATCTGGACGTCCAAGGTGATCGGCGTCAGCGGGCCGGGCAGTGCCTCGGCGAGAGTGCTCGCGCTGAAGACCGGGAACCGCAGGTCGATCCGGTCGTCGAACTCGCCCTCGAGGCCCTCGGGTGCGGCGCTGGGCAACTCGTCGGCCGACGGGCGCGGCAAAACCTCGACCGGCAGCGGCAATTGGCTTCCGTGGTCGGGCGCACCGGTGGCTTCGAGCCGGCGGCCGACGAGCCCGCGCGCGGTGTCGGCGATCGCGTCGAACGCCTGCCAGCCGCACTCGAAAATCCAATCCTCTTGTGCTGCAGAGATATCCATTTCGGGAGCCAGCTGCGGCCAGCCGCGGAGCCGGTGCAGACGCGACCGCGAGTTCACCGACCGCAGCAGCCGCCACGCGGTGACGACGTTGATGGTGTCCGGGGTGGCCAGGTCCACCACACCGGTCCGGTCCGTGTTCAGCGACGACACCAGGAAACGCACCAGATCCTCGATGTGCAGCACCCGGATCGGCTGGGTGGAGACCTTGGCGCGCAGCAGCGTGGCCACGGTGCGGCACACCGTCCAGTCGAGCTGGCGGCCGACGGGGGGGGCGGCCCGGACCACCAACGTCGGGCCCCAGCTCGTGGCCACCAGCGCCTCGGCCGGCTCGTACAGGTCGGGCCGGCCCGCGGCCTGGGACACGAACAGCAGGCGGGCCCCGGAGCGGGCCGCCGCGTCGGTAACCCGGGCGAGCCCGCCGATGTCCGCGTTGCCGGGTGCGGTGGGATCGACCGGGGCCAAGTGGATCACGGCGTCGGCCTCGTCGGTCAGCTCCTGCAACACCGGGTCGCTGAGCGGGGCGCGCACGAACTCCACCCCCGGATCCAGGGCGGCGTGCCGGCGCTCGGCGATACCGGTGACGCTGTGCCCGGCAGCCAGCAGCTGGCGCGCGACCAGCCGCCCGACTGTGCCGGTGGCGTCGGTAACCAGGATCTGCACTGGGCTCACCCCTCCCAACGTCACACTCGACAATAGGCACGTCGCCGTCACTTACGCGACCGTTACCGCATCCGCGGCGCCCT
Organism: Mycobacterium sp. TH-M103; assembly: GCF_057473785.1. Lineage (NCBI taxonomy): Bacteria > Bacillati > Actinomycetota > Actinomycetes > Mycobacteriales > Mycobacteriaceae > Mycobacterium > Mycobacterium sp. TH-M103. The sequence goes on along the minus strand of NZ_JBYCLG010000251.1, from coordinate 8,825 downwards.
GGTCTGCCGCGATGCGGTTGAGAATTACCGCAGGGTGGCGCTGCCGTCCGCGGCGACGGCGACCTCGGCGCCACCGATGTCCTCACGCACGGTCGCCGCCGCGGCGTCGGCATCGGCGATCACCGCCAAGGTGCGCGCCCCGTCCGGCGTGCGCACGGCCACGAAGGCCTTCTCCGGCCGTCCCTCCCGGTCGAACGGTGTCGTCCACGCCTCGACGGTCCCGACGCCGTCCCACTCCACCAACGCCTTGCGGGTCGGTTCCCGATCCACCGCCGCCTGGACGTCCTCCCACCGAAATTCGTCCGGCGGTTCGGTGCCGTACACACCGATGCTGTGCTTGGTCAGGTAGCCGCCGTTGGCGGTGATCAGCGCCCGCCGACCGGGGTTTGCCACCAGCAACTCGGCGGCGGTGGCGATGGAGTGCATGACGTAGTTGCTCCACGGGCCGCCGGCGAAGGTCAGCCCGCCGGTCACGGTGAGCGGGCGGGACGGATCGTCGACGCTCAACCCCAGTTCGCCCGCGGCGACCTGGACCGCCGAGGGGAAACACGAGTACAGGTCGACGAAGTCGACGTCGTCGACGCCGAGCCCGGCCAGTTCGAGCGCCCGGGCCCCGGCGATCCGGATGGCCGGCGACCGGTGCAACTCGTCGCGCTCGGCGATGGCCGGAGTGTCGTGGGCGTCGGTGCCCGCGTGCGGGTACACCCACCGTTCGGCGGGGATCTGCAGGCGCCTCGCCTGCTCCACCGAGGTCAGTACCAGCGCGGCCCCCTGGTCGACCATGTTGTTCGAGTTCAGCAGCTTCGTGTACGGCCAGCTGACCATGCGGTTCCGCGGCCCGGGTTGCCGGATCTCCTCGGCGGTCATCGGGGTGCGGATCCAGGCGTGGGGGTTGCCGACCGCGACGGCGTTGAAACGGGCCCACAGCCGCCCGATCCGCTCGGCGTGGTCCTCGATCGACTCGCCGTTGGCGATGCGCAGCGACTGCTCGAACAGCGGGTAGACGTACGCCGGGCGGTCGAGCCGGATCCTGAGCTCGGCCTCGCCGGCCATGGGGACATCCTCGCCGCTGACCTCCGCCATCGGCACGGATTCGTCCTGCACTGTCCACACCAGCCTGCCGCCCAGCGACTTCAGCCCGGTTCTGGTGCGCCAGGTCTCGGCGCCGGCGAGCAGCACCACCCCGGCGTTGCCCCGCTGAATGTCCAGGCAGGCCTGGTTGACCAGCGATTGCGGCACGTTGCCGCCGATCGGGCTGTACAGGGTGGTGAAGTTCGCGGCGCCGATCCGCTGCCCGAGCAGCAGGCCGGGATCGCGATAGCGGGCCGACAGCACGTTGACCACGCGAACGGAGTCCACCGCCTCGATCACCCGGGCCTCGGCGGCCTGCCCGGCCGCGGCGGCCATCAGGTCCACCGGTTCGACGGACCGCCGGTGCGGGTCGATCTCGTCGTGGTGGTTGACCTGGCCGTAGCCGACCAACACCGGTGTCCTGGGGTCGACGGTCATAGACCGAACCTAGCGTGGCGAACGCCCGCGGTCGCTGATGGCCCGCCCGGCATCACGCCGGACCGAACAGCACGCCGTCGGTGATCAGCCGCTCGGTCTCCGCGTCGCTCATCCCCAGCAACTCCCGGCAGATCACGCGGGTGTCCTGCCCGGGTTGCGGCGCGGGGCGCTGGCGGGCCGGCGGAATGTGCCCGAACGGGGCCGGGCCGGTCTCGGCCGGCAGCCGACGTTCGATGAGCGGATGCACCATCTCGGCGAACAGTTTCCGGTCTCGCAGCTGCTGGTCCTCGAGGAGGTCCGGGGGGCGGTTCATCGGTCCGGCGGCGACCCCGGCCGACTGCAGCAGTTGGGCGACCCGCGCCGGGGTGCGGGTGCGGGTCCAGGAGGAGACCAGCTCCACCAGCTCGCGCCGGTTGGCCAGGCGCGCCTCGCCGGTGGCGAAGCGCTGGTCCTCGGCCCACTGTGGGCGGTCGAAAGCCGAAGCTATGCAGCGCCATTCGTCGTCGTCCCGGATGGAGATGACGCACCATTCGTCGTCGCCCGCACACGGGTAGACGGCGTGCAGGGCGGTGTCCTCGTGGATTCGGGCCAGGCCGGCGGCCAGCGCGGCCCGGGTGACGTAGAGGGTGTCGAGCTGGTTCACCACGACCTCGGCCTGGGAGATGTGCACGTGCGCCCCGCCGCCGGTCCGGTCGCGGTGGATCAGCGCCGCCAGCGCCGCGATGGCGGTGACCCGGCCGACAACGTGGTCGGGAAATATCGTCGTCGCGTCGTAGAAGGCGTGCCGGGCGGCCCCGGCCCCTTCGTCGGGGTCGGCCGGTGTCCAGAGCCGGGTGACGCCGGTGGTCGCCCGCACCAGCGGGCCGTAGCCCAGGCGGGCGCTCCACGGCCCGCTGTCGCCGTAGGCGCTGCTCTCCGCGAGCACGACACGCGGGTTTGCAGCGCGCAGTTCCTCGTACGAAAACCCAAGGGAGGCAAGGGTTCCAGGCTTGAAGTTGGCGAAGACCGCGTCCGCCTCGGCGACGAGGCGGCGGAAGATCCGGTTGCCCTCGGCGCTGCGCAGGTTTAGGCCGAAGCCCAGGTTGTTGCGGTGGGTCCAGGCGAACGACTCGCTCATCGCCTCGCCGGCGCGGGCCTGGCGCAGCCCGTCGGGATAGTCGGCGCTTTCGATCTTGACGATCTCGGCGCCCATGTCGCCGAACAACCGGCTCAGCTCGCCGCCGGCGACGATGACACCCAGGTCGAGGATGCGCAGCCCCGCGAACGGATAGTCGCCGATCCGGCCGGACGGCGACGTCACCACCGCCGGGTTGGCGCGCCAGTACGGTTCGTCCTGCCCGGCCGCGGGGGCCGCGGTGCGGTACCCGGCGCGCTGCCCGTCGACGACGAAATAGCCGTTCGGCACCCGGGCGCGCACGCCGTGAGCCAGTTCCGCGTCGGTGATCGCGCCGACCGCCTCGAAATGGTCGGAGGCCAGGATCTGCGACGGCGTCAGCACCGCGGCGATCGGCACCCCGTGCTCTTGGCCGGCGGCCACCAGCTCTGCCATGGTCTGATCGGCGAACAAGGCCTCGATCAGCACCCCGATCTCCGGCCAGGCCGCGAACCGCTCGCCGATCACGTCGTAGCGGGGGTCCTGGAAGGCCTCCGGCTCCCCCAGCCAGCGCCGCAGGCCGCGCCATTGCCGCGGCGCCATCACGCACAACCGGACGTAGCCGTCCTTGCAGGCATGGATCGGGTAGGCGTCCTGGTTCCTCGGGCGCCCGCGCCACCGCCCCGCGCGACGGATCCCGGCCGCGGCCTGCCCGTGCGCGCCGAACGCGGGGTCCAGTGACATGACGACGGCGTCGAACCGGGAGAAGTCGATGTATTCGCCTGTGCCGCAACGCAACCGGTTGTAGTACGCGACGAGTGTGGCCCATGCGGCCTGCACGGCGGCGGTCGCCGAGGCGATGCCGTCCGGCGGCAGCACCGGGGTGCCGGTGGGAGGCCCCGACCGCGACAGCGAGCCGCCCATCGCGTACAGCACCGGATCGGTGGCCCGCCACGACGACCGCGGCCCCGTGGCACCGAAGTCGGTGATCGAGACCACGACCAGCTGCTGGTGGTGGGCGGCCAGGTGCGCGGCGGAGGTCCCGAACGCGGCGGCCAGCCCTTCGGGGCCGCTGTCGACGACGATGTCGGCGCCCGCGACCAGTTCGTGGAAGCGGTCGCAGTCGCCGTCGTCGTACGGGTCCAGCACCGTGGCGCGCTTGTTGGCGTTGTGCATCGCGAACGCCACGCCGGCACCGCCCAGCGTCGGCAGCGCCTCGCGTTCCGGGCTCCCGCCCGGCGTCTCGACCTTGAGGACGTCGGCGCCCAGATCGGCGAACAGGCGGGTCACCGCGTCGGCGTCCCCCGTGGACAAGTCGAGGACGCGCACGGCGTCGAGCAACCCGTCGGCCATCTGCACACCGTACAGTCGGGACCGGTCGCCGGCTTCGATGCGCCCGTCGCGATCCCCGGTCGGTGGGCCGGGTGCGGGCGGCGTCGACTAACGTCACAGGCCGGTGCGCGAAGCCGTACCTGTCGACACAATTCCGATGGAGCCGATGGGGGGCATCCCAGGCGTGAGCGCGCACTTGAGCTACCTCGAGGCCGTGGTGGTCGGCGCTTTCCAGGGCGTCACCGAGTTGTTCCCGGTATCCAGCCTCGGCCACTCGGTGCTGGTCCCGGCGCTGATCGGGGGGCGGTGGGCGCAGGACCTCAACGTCTCCGCCCCGAAGTCGCCGTACCTGGCCTTCATAGTCGGTCTGCACGTCGCGACCGCCGCCGCCCTGCTGGTGTTCTTCTGGCGGGACTGGGTGCGCATCGTGGCCGGACTGGTGTCGTCGGTGCGGCATCGCCGCATCCAGACCTCGGGCGAGCGGCTGGCCTGGCTGCTGGTGGCGGCCACCATCCCGGTGGGGCTGGCCGGGCTGCTGCTGGAATCGACATTCCGCACGACACTGGGCAAACCCATCCCGTCGGCGGCGTTCCTGCTGCTGAACGGCTTCGCCCTTTATGCCGGCGAGGTGCTGCGTCGCCGCCTCGCCCCCGCACCGGCGGGCCCGGCCGCCGAGGCGGCGCAGGCCCACGGCGGCGAGGCCGTCGACGACCGGCTCGGCCGCCTGCCGCTGGGCCGCGGTGTGCTTATCGGGTGCGCCCAGATCCTCGCGCTGTTCCCCGGCATCAGCCGCTCGGGCATCACCATCGTGGCCGGGCTGTGGCGCGGCCTGTCGCACGAAGACGCCGCCCGCTTCTCCTTCCTGCTGGCGACGCCGATCATCCTGGCCGCCGGGCTGTACAAGATCCCGGAGTTGTTCGGGCCGCTGGGCGAGGGCATCTTCGGCCAGGTCGTGGCCGGCAGCATCGCATCGTTCGTCAGCGCCTACTTCGCCGTGCGGTACCTCACCAGTTACTTCGAGACCCGCACGCTCACGCCGTTCGCCATCTACTGCGCCGTGGTCGGCGGCGCCAGCCTGGTCTGGCTGAGCCTGCGGTAACCCGCCCGGGCACGCGCCCGCCCGGCGTACCGTGGGCTTCGTGTTGCCGGCCCGCGACGTGACCGCCCGCCCCGGGACCCGGGCATGACTCGCCAACGCCAACGCGACGCCCCGCAGCCGGAAAACGTGTGGGACTATCCGCGGCCGCCCCGGATCGAGCCCTTCACCGGTGCCATCACCGTCGAGCTCGGCGGTGAGGTGGTGGCGTCGGCCTCGCGGGCCCTTCGGGTGCTCGAAACCAGCCACCCACCCACCTACTACCTTCCCCGCGACGCGTTCACCGCCAGGGCGTTGCGCCCGGTGTCCGGCAGCTCGTGGTGCGAATGGAAAGGTCAGGCCGCCTACTACGACGTCGTCGACGGCAACGCCGTCGCCCCGAAGGCGGCGTGGACCTATCCGAGCCCGACACCCGCGTTCGCGTCGATCGCCGGCATGGTCGCGGTGATGGCTTCGCGGGTCGACCGGTGCACCGTCAACGGCGAGGTCGTCGTGCCGCAGCCGGGTGATTTCTACGGTGGCTGGATCACCAGCTGGATCACCGGTCCGTTCAAAGGCGGTCCCCGATCGATGGGTTGGTGACGCGGTGACCGACGACGACGTCGAGGTGCTGGTCATCGGCGCGGGCCTGGCCGGGTTGCGTTGTGCCGGCGTGCTGGCCGCCGCGGGCCGCGAGGTGCGGGTGTGGGAAGCCGGCGACGACGTCGGTGGCCGCATCCGCACCGATGTGGTCGACGGCTTCCGGTGCGACCGCGGCTTCCAGGTGCTCAACCCGGCCTATCCGGAGCTCGCAGCCTGCGTCGACCTCGACGCCCTGCGCCTGCAACCGTTCGCCGCCGGGGTGGCGGTGCGGCGCGAGCGCGACGCGGCGGTGCTGGCCCATCCGCTGCGCGAGCCGGCGCGGATACCGAAGATGCTCGCCTCGGGCATTATCCGGCCCCGCGAAGCCATCGGGCTCGGGCGCTGGGCGGCCGGGGCGTTGCGACCGCACACCGTCAAATCCGGGCACGGCGACGGCGCCGTGCGCGAGCGGCTGGACCGCTGCGGCGCCCGCGGCGAACTGCGCCGGGTCGTCGACCGCTTCCTCGCCGGTGTCGTGCTCGAGGACACCGGCGCCACCTCCAACGCGTTCTGCCTGCTGCTGGCCCGCATGTTCGTGCTCGGGGTGCCCGGCCTGCCGGCCGACGGCATGCACGCACTGCCGCAACAGCTCGCTCGGCCGCTGACAAGCCGAATCACCTTGGGCCGCAGGGTGACCCACGTCGAGCGTGACGGGAACCGGTGGACGGTACGGGCTCCCGACGCCGTCGCGCGCGCCCGCGACGTCGTGGTGGCCATCGATCCGGTGGCGGCCGCGGCGCTGACCGGCCATCCGCCGCCGGCCATGCGCGGCGTCGTGACCGACTGGTGGGCCGCCGACGAGGCGCCCAGCACGCTGCCGATGCTCTGGGTCGACGGGCGACCCCGGCCGCCCGGACCGGTACTCAACACCGCCGTCATCAGCGCCGCCGCACCCAGCTATGCCCCGCCGGGGCGCCATCTGATCTGCGCGTCGGCGCTGCTGACGGCGGAGGGAGAGCCGCCCGAGGAGGACGCGACGCGGCGCCATGCCGCCGACGTCCTGGGCGCCGACGGCCGCGGCTGGCGGCTGCTGCAACGCCACGTCATTCCCGACGCACTACCGGCTCAGCCGCCGCCGCTGCGCGTGCGCCGCCCCGTGCGCATCCGCGAGGGCCTGTGGTGGTGTGGCGACCACCGTGACACCGCCTCCATCCAGGGCGCGCTGGTGAGCGGACGGCGTACCGCCGAACAGATACTCCGGCAAATGTCGCCGTCCGGCCCGTCCTGAACGTGGTTTGCGCGGCGCGGCGCACAGTGCTGTGCTCGTCTCATGGCAGACACGGCAGCCCTCGGCATCAAGGTCCGCGGCAAGGTCGTCGTGATCACCGGCGGCGCCCGCGGCATCGGGCTGGCGACCGCCACGGCCCTGCACAACCTGGGCGCCCGGGTGGCGATCGGCGACGTCGACGAGGTGCGGGTCAAGGAGTCGGGCGCCGCCCTCGGCCTCGACGTCTACGGCAAACTCGACGTCACCGACCCGCACTCGTTCGCCGATTTCCTCGACGAGGTCGAACGCCAACTCGGCCCGATCGACGTGCTGGTCAACAACGCGGGCATCATGCCGCTGGGCCGCATCGTCGACGAACCCGACGCGGTAACCCGGCGCATCCTCGACATCAACGTCTACGGTGTGATCCTGGGCAGCAAGCTGGCGGCGCAGCGCATGGCCGCCCGGGGCTGCGGCCACGTGATCAACGTCGCGTCGCTGGCCGGGGAGACGTACCTGGCCGGGGCGGCCACCTACTGCGCCAGCAAGCACGCGGTGATCGGTTTCACCGATGCGGCCCGCATCGAGCACCGGCGGACCGGCGTGAAGTTCTCGGTGGTGATGCCGACGTTCGTCAACACCGAACTCATCGCCGGAACCTCGGGGGCCACGGGGATCAAGAACGCCGAGCCCGCCGACATCGCCGACGCGATCGTCGACCTGGTGGCCCGCCCGAAGCCGCGGGTGCGGGTCACCCGGCTGGCCGGCGCGATCATCGCGTCGCAGAAGTTCTTGCCCCGCGCGCTGGCCGAGGGCATCAACCGGGTGCTCGGCGGCGAACACGTCTTCACCGACGATGTCGACGTCGAAGGGCGGCGGGCCTACGAGGCCCGGGCCCGCGGTGACGGGTAGGCACTGTTCACCTGAGGCGTGGACAATCGGCTGGGTGAGTCTGGAAACCGGAGCAATGACCCCAGCCGTACCCGAATCCCTGTCCGACGACGAACTGACCCTCATCGACAGGTACTGGCGCGCCGCCAACTACCTGTCCGTCGGGCAGATCTACCTGCTGGACAATCCGCTACTGACCGAACCGCTGGAAGCCCGCCACGTCAAACCCCGGCTGCTCGGCCACTGGGGCACCACGCCCGGGCTGAACCTGATCTACGCGCACCTCAACCGCATCATCCGCAACCGCGACGCCAACCTCATCTACGTCACCGGGCCCGGGCACGGCGGCCCGGGTCTGGTGGCCAACGCCTACCTGGAAGGCACCTACAGCGAGGTGTACACGGGCATCGAGGAGGACGCCGAGGGACTGCGCAAGCTGTTCCGGCAGTTCTCCTTCCCCGGCGGCATCCCCAGCCACGTGGCTGCCCAGACGCCGGGATCCATCCACGAGGGCGGCGAACTGGGCTACGCGCTGGTGCATGCCTACGGCGCCGCTTTCGACAACCCCGACCTGGTGGTCGCCTGCGTGATCGGGGACGGCGAGGCCGAGACCGGGCCGCTGGCCACCAGCTGGCACTCGAACAAATTCCTCAACCCGGCCCTCGACGGGGCCGTGTTGCCGATCCTGCACCTCAACGGCTACAAGATCGCCAATCCGACCGTGCTGTCCCGGATTCCACACGCGGAGCTTGAGTCGCTGCTCAGCGGCTACGGCTACCGGCCGATCACGGTCGCCGGGGACGACCCGGCCGACGTGCACCGGCAGCTGGCCGCCGCCCTGGACGACGCTTTCGACGACATCACCGGTATCCAGGCCGGGGCGCGCCGCGGCGGCCAGCCGGAGCGGCCCGTATGGCCGATGATCGTGCTGCGCACCCCCAAGGGCTGGACCGGCCCGAAGACGGTCGACGGGAAAAAAGTCGAGGGCACCTGGCGGGCGCATCAGGTTCCGCTGGCCGAGACCCACGACAACGCCGAACACCGGGCGCAGCTCGCGGCGTGGCTGCGCAGCTACC
>NZ_JBYCLG010000250.1:0-14404 GCF_057473785.1 Mycobacterium sp. TH-M103 | reverse complement strand
GCTGCACGTGGTGCTGCCCGGCTCACCCAACCGCGGCATGTTCGGCGGCGACGGCGCCTACGGCGAAGCCAAGTCCGCGCTGGACGCCGTGGTGTCCCGGTGGCACGCGGAGTCGTCGTGGTCGCAGCGGGTCAGCCTGGCGCATGCGCTGATCGGCTGGACCCGCGGCACCGGGCTGATGGGCCACAACGACGCCATCGTCACCGCGGTTGAGGAGGCCGGCGTCACCACGTACTCCACCGACGAGATGGCCGCGATGCTGCTGGACCTGTGCGATGTGGAATCCAAGGTGGCGGCGGCGCATTCGCCCATGAAGGTCGACCTGACGGGCGGACTCGGCGAGGTGGAACTGGACATGGCCGAGCTGGCCGCCAGGACGCGCGAGCAGGCCGCGCCGCCCGAGGAGGCCGAGACCGGGCAGTCCGCGCACACCATCGCCGCGCTGCCGTCCCCGCCGCGCGGATTCACTCCGGCGCCGCCCCCGCACTGGGATGACCTCGACGTCGACCCGGCCGACCTGGTGGTCATCGTCGGCGGTGCCGAACTCGGCCCGTACGGCTCGTCGCGCACCCGCTTCGAGATGGAGGTCGCGGGCGAGCTGTCGGCGGCCGGCGTCCTCGAGCTGGCCTGGACGACCGGCCTGATCCGCTGGGAAGACGACCCCAAGCCGGGTTGGTACGACACCGAGACGGGTGAGCTGATCGACGAGGCCGAGCTCGTCGAGCGCTATCACGACGCCGTCGTACAGCGTTGCGGCATCCGCGAGTTCGTCGACGACGGCGCGATCGACCCCGACCACGCCTCGCCGCTGCTGGTGTCGGTGTTCCTGGACAAGGACTTCTCCTTCGTCGTCTCCTCGGAGGCCGACGCCCGCGCCTTCGCCGAGTTCGACCCCGAGCACACGGTCGTGCGGCCCGTTCCCGACTCCACCGACTGGCAGGTGATCCGCAAGGCGGGCACCGAGATTCGGGTGCCGCGAAAGACCAAGCTGTCGCGGACCGTCGGCGCGCAGATCCCGACCGGGTTCGACCCGACGGTGTGGGGAATCAGCCAGGACATGGCCAGTTCCATCGACCGGGTGGCCCTGTGGAACATCGTCGCGACGGTCGACGCGTTCCTGAGCGCCGGATTCAGCCCGGCCGAGGTCATGCGTTATGTCCACCCCAGCCTGGTGGCCAGCACCCAGGGCACGGGCATGGGCGGCATGACGTCGATGCAGACGATGTATCACGGCAACCTGCTGGGCCGCAGCAAGCCCAACGACATCTTGCAGGAAGTTCTGCCGAATGTTGTTGCCGCACACGTGGTTCAGTCCTACATTGGCAGTTACGGGTCGATGATCCACCCGGTCGCCGCGTGCGCGACGGCCGCGGTGTCGGTCGAGGAGGGCGTCGACAAGATCCGGCTGGGCAAGGCCGAACTGGTGGTGTCCGGTGGTTTGGACGACCTGACGTTGGAGGCCATCATCGGCTTCGGCGACATGGCGGCCACCGCCGACACCGCGATGATGCGCGGCCGCGGCATCGCCGACTCGAAGTTCTCCCGCCCCAACGACCGGCGCCGGCTGGGCTTCGTGGAGGCTCAGGGCGGTGGGACCATCCTGCTGGCCCGCGGTGACTTGGCCCTGAAGATGGGGTTGCCGGTGCTGGCGGTGGTGGCTTACGCGCAGTCGTTCGGCGACGGGGTGCACACCTCGATCCCGGCGCCGGGGCTGGGCGCACTGGGCGCAGGCCGCGGCGGCAAGCACTCCCCGCTGGCGCGTGCGCTGGCCAAGCTGGGCGTGGGCGCTGACGACGTCGCGGTGATCTCCAAGCATGACACCTCTACGCTGGCCAACGATCCCAACGAGACCGAGCTGCACGAGCGGCTGGCGGACTCGCTGGGCCGCTCACCGGGCGCGCCGCTGTTCGTGGTGTCGCAGAAGAACCTGACCGGGCACGCCAAGGGCGGCGCTGCGGTGTTCCAGATGATGGGCCTGTGCCAGATGCTGCGCGACGGGGTGATCCCGCCCAACCGCAGCCTGGACTGCGTCGACGAGGAGCTGGCCGGCTCCGCACACTTCGTGTGGGTGCGCGACACGCTGCGGCTCGGCGAGAAGTTCCCGCTCAAGGCCGGCATGCTGACCAGCCTGGGCTTCGGGCACGTATCCGGCCTGGTGGCGCTGGTGCACCCGCAGGCGTTCATCGCGTCGCTGGATCCCGGGCAGCGCGCCGACTACCAGCGTCGCGCGGACGCCCGCCTGCTGGCCGGCCAGCGTCGGCTGGTCTCGGCCATCGCCGGCGGCGAGCCGATGTACCAGCGACCGCCGGACCGCCGCTTCGACCACGACGCACCGGAGAAACGCCAGGAGGCGGCGATGCTCCTGGATCCGGCCGCCCGGCTGGGTAGGGACGGGGCATACCAGGTGTCCGCGGGATGACCCGCCCGATCCGTTAGCCTGGCGATCCATGGGCATCGTCGGAGTGGGGATCGACCTGGTTTCCATTCCTGATTTCGCCGAGCAGGTCGACCAGCCCGGAACGATCTTCTCGGAGACCTTCACCCCGGGCGAGCGTCGCGACGCCTCGGACAAGAGTTCGTCGGCGGCACGGCACCTGGCGGCCCGCTGGGCGGCCAAGGAGGCGGTGATCAAGGCCTGGTCGGGGTCGCGGTTCGCCCAGCGGCCGGTGTTGCCGGAGGCCATCCACCGCGACATCGAGGTGGTCACCGACATGTGGGGACGGCCGCGGGTGCGGCTGACCGGCGACATCGCCAAGCACCTGACCGACGTCACGATCCACGTGTCGCTGACCCACGAGGGCGACACCGCGGCCGCGGTCGCCATCCTGGAGATTCCGTAACCTCAACCGCGAGTGTGCGTGTTTGTACGCGACACGCCGATGATGAGCGGCATTCTGCGCACGCTCGCGCGGAGAAAGCGGAGAAAGGGGAGACCATGGGCGGTCTTGTCGAGCGCGTCCGCGACGTGTTGCCGTCGGTGCGGCGCGATCTCGAGGACCTGGTGCGCATCGAGTCCGTGTGGGCCGACCCCGCGCGGCGGCCCGAGGTGCACCGCAGCGCGCACGCGGTGGCGGATCTGCTGTCGCAGGCCGGGTTCGGCGACGTGCGCATCGTCAGCGAGGGTGGCGCGCCGGCCGTCATCGCCCGGCATCCGGCCCCGCCCGGCGCCCCGACGGTGTTGCTCTACGCCCACCACGATGTGCAGCCCGAAGGGGACGAAAGCCAGTGGGTCTCGCCGCCTTTCGCGCCGACCGAGCGCGACGGCCGGCTCTACGGGCGCGGCAGCGCCGACGACAAGGCCGGCATCGCAACGCATCTGGCGGCGTTCCGGGCGCACGGCGGGCAGCCGCCCGTGGGGGTGACGGTCTTCGTCGAGGGCGAGGAGGAGTCCGGGTCGCCGTCGCTTGGCGCCCTGCTGGCCGCCCACCGCGAGGCGCTGGCCGCCGACGTGATCGTGATCGCGGACTCCGACAACTGGAGCACCGAGGCCCCGTCACTGACGGTGTCGCTGCGCGGGCTGGTCGACTGCGTGGTGGAGGTCGCCACCCTCGACCACGGGCTGCACTCCGGGCTGTGGGGCGGCGTGGTTCCCGACGCGCTCAGCGTGCTGGTGCGGCTGCTGGCCAGCCTGCACGACGACGACGGCAACGTGGCCGTGAAGGGCCTGCACGAAACCGATGTCGCCGGGCTGAACTATCCCGACTTCCCCGCCGAGCGCGTCCGCGCCGACTCGGGTCTGCTGGACGGCGTGTCCGAGATCGGCTCGGGCTCGGTGCCGCAGCGGATGTGGGCCAAACCCGCCATCACGGTGATCGGCATCGACACCACACCGGTCGCGGCGGCCTCGAACACCCTCATCCCGCGGGCCCGGGCCAAGATCAGCATGCGAGTCGCCCCCGGCGGCGACGCCGCGGCGCACCTGGACGCATTGACCGCCCACCTGCAGCGGCATACCCCGTGGGGCGCCCGCGTCAGCGTCACGCCCGGCGACAAGGGCGAGCCGTACGCGATCGACGCCACCGGCCCCGTCTATGACACCGCGCGGGCGGCGTTCCGGCAGGCCTGGGGCGCCGACCCCATCGACATGGGCATGGGCGGCTCGATCCCGTTCATCGCCGAGTTCGCCGCGGCGTTTCCACGGGCCAAGATTCTGGTGACCGGCGTCGAGGACCCCGGTACCCAGGCGCACAGCGTAAACGAGAGCCTGCATCTTGGCGTGCTGGAACGCGCGGCGATCGCCGAGGCGCTGCTGCTGGCGAACCTGGCCTGATCAGACCGAAAGGTCGCGGCGCAGCTTGGCGACGTGGCCGGTGGCTTTGACGTTGTACTGCGCGACGGCGATCTTCCCCTTCTCGTCGACGACGAAGGTGGACCGGATCACGCCTTGCACGGTCTTGCCGTACATCTGCTTTTCGCCGTAGGCGCCCCAGGCGGTCAACACCTTGCGGTCGGGATCGGACAGCAACGGGAACGTCAGCTTCTCGGCGTCCCGGAACTTCGCCAGCTTCTCCGGCTTGTCGGGTGAGATCCCGACGACGTCGAGGCCGGCCTCGTTGAGCTCGCGCAGGCTGTCGCGGAAGTCGCAGGCCTGTTTGGTGCATCCCGGCGTCGCGGCGGCCGGGTAGAAGTACACGATGACGCGGCGTCCTTTGTAATCGGCCAGCGACACCTTGTTGCCGTCGGCGTCGGGCAGGCTGAAGGCGGGCGCTTTGTCACCCGGCGCCAGCCGAATGGTCTCGGTCAAGGTTCTTCCCTTTCTGTTCACCGCCGCGTCGGCATCGGCGCCAGCTGATCTAGGGTAGTGCCTGACGTGCACCAAGCGGACTTGGAGGACAGAGACGTGGCGGACCGGGATCCCGAGGTCATCAAGCAGGAGATCGACCGCGCGCGTGACCAGCTTGCGGCCACCGTCGATTCGCTCGCCGAGCGCGCCAACCCCCGCCGGCTCGCGGACGACATCAAGGCCCGGGCGATCGAATTCGTCACCAAGCCGGCGGTGATGGTGTCACTGGCGGGCGCCGGCACGCTCATCGTCGTGGTGTTGGTGCACCGGGTCAGGAATCGCTGACGGCGCCCGCGCTCGGCTGGACGTGAATCGGAATGTCGTCGGCCCAAGGCTGGGCACCGGCCATGTCGGCGACGTCGACGTAGCCACGTTCGAACTCGCCGGTCGCGGCGTCGACCAGCCGGTATTCCTGCCGCTGCAGGTGGATGGGCTGGGCGTCCAGGATCACCACCCGCACGTCGCCCGGCTCGAATCCGCACCGCTGCTGTAGCGCCCCGATGAGGCACTCGTTGTGCATGTGCCCGTCGCCGAAGTTCCAGCCGAGCACCATGGAGCAGAGGACCTCTCCCTCGCACAGGTTGTAGTCGTCCTCGTCGTAGCCGGCCATCGCGCGATGCGCCAGGGTGAGCAACGCGCGCCCGTGGGTGTTCATGCCGCGGAATGCCAGCGCGAGGTGAAGGGGAATCAGGGTGTCCTCTTTGCTGCCGTACAGCCGCTCGAGTTGCAGGTGCTGCATGGGGCCCAGGGCCCGCGAGCCGGTGCGGAACTTCTCGTCGACCGACGGCTTGACGCACCACAGCGTGGTATCCCAGTTGCCGGCGTAGTAGCGCATGCCGGGCAGGAAGGAAACCTTGCGGGGGAAGAGATTCCCGACGACGACGGTGCCGGCGATGAGCGCGACGAACAGCCACAGCACCCCGAAGATCATGAACACGTTCCACTCCAGCGGCACCCCCATCGGAAAGGCCAGCAAGATGTTGAGGTGGAAGACGATCATGACGAACGATGCGATCGCGGTCGGCCAGCCGCCGCGGGAGAAGAAAAGCACCAGCGGCACCAGGCCTTCCACCGCGGTCGAGAAGTGGGCGATGAACCCGGCCAACGCACTTGGGCGCAGGTCATCCGGATAGTGTCTGAACAACGACCGCTTGAGAACGCCGCTGGGAAGAAGCGGGTTGTTCGCCAGCATGGTCGAGATCACGAACGGGAAGTGCCGGGTGAGCTTGGATGTCGCCGCGCCGATCCAGATCACCATGAACACGACCTTGGCGCCGACGACGATGTCGGCCCCGGTGAACAAGAACACCAGCGCCAGCGGTCCGTAGACCTCACCGCGTGCGGCCAGGAAGATGACCTTGTCGCGCAGGCTGATCGCGGCCAGAACGGCCAGCACCGCGAAGACCTGCCACTGCGGCAGCACACCAATCACGGTTCCCAGCGCGGGAATTGGGCCGGTGCCGTCGGACACCAGCGCGATCGCCAGCAGCACCAGCAGGGCGCCGTAGAGTGAGGCGTCGAACGCGGTCCTGGTGGTGCCCTTGGTCAGCGGAACCCGGCCCGGCCAGGGCGGCAACCGGATGGTGCCGGGGCGCAGCCAGTACAGGATCGAACCGATCGGCGGGAAGTAGCGCCCGGCCAGCGGCCCGAAGCAGCAGCCGAGGCCGACGACCTCGAACAGCATGGTGAACAGCACGGCCTTCTCGAAGACGATCGGCTCCGTCCACCACGCCGTGACGTTCGTGAAGCCGTCGATGCCCCGCGTCGACCACGCGAAAGCCCACGCGCTCAGGACATACAGCGCGATCTTCACCCCGTACATCAGGTGCATCACCAGCGGGGTGCCGAACCCGTTCTGCGCGATGTGGCGTGCCATCGGCATGATCCGCTGGGCGCGCGGGGCCTTGCTCCACTCGGCCATGTCGACGACGGGCAGGTTGGGCTGGATGAAACCCATTGCGGCTCCTCGGCAGCGCTCGCGGTGAGTGTGAGGAAGAAACTACAGCTCACGAACGGCGCTGAGTAGGGAATATGACGGGCCCGCTGGTGAAGTCCGGCTTTGCCGGTCTTCTCGCGCCCGAACGATTCAGTGGAACGGGAAAAAAATCGGCACCAGCAACGGGGTCGCAATCAGCAACAGGACGGTCAGGGGCGCGCCAAGCCGCATGAAGTCGGTGTACCGGTAGCCGCCCATCGCCCACACGATGGTGTTGGTCTGGTAGCCGATGGGCGTCAGGAACGACTGGGTCGCCCCGAACATCACGACCACGGCGAACGGCAAGGCGTTCAGCCCCACCTGCTCGGCGATCGCGATGGCGATGGGAAACATGAGCGCGGCCGCGGCGGCGTGCGAGATCACCTCGGTCACCAGCATCGTGGCCGCCAGGACGGCCGCGAGTAGGCCGTAGGCGCCCAGCGGCGCCGCGGCGCCGACGACCGTGTGTGCCAGCTTGTGGGCGAGCCCGCTGCTCTCGACCGCGTGTCCGAGCGCGAAACTCGTCGCCATCAGGACCAAGACGTTGAGGTCGATCGACCGGCGCGCGTCCTCGACCGTCACGATCCGGGCTACGACCAGCCCGAACGCGACCAGCAGCGACACCTGCAACAGGCTCAGGAGCCCCGTACCGGCCACGACGACGAGCGCGACGATGCTCAGCTCCACGGCACCGGCGTGCTCGCGCCGAATCGGCCTGTCCCAGTTCAGCGGGGCCACGATGGCGAAGTCGCGGTGCTGGTGAAAGCGCTGGCTGAAGTCGGGCCCCGCCAATACCAGCAGGACGTCTCCGGCCCGGAGACGCACCTCGCCGAGTTTGCCCTTCAGCTGCTCGCTGGCCCGATGGATCGCGACGACCGCCGACCCGTAGCGGCGGCGAAACCCGGCCGCTTTGAGACTCGACCCGGCCAGCGGCGAGCCCGCACCGATCACTGCTTCGACGAACTGACGCTGCGGATTGCGGGCCAGATGGTCGAAGTGGCGGGCCTCCGAGGAGACCAGCCCCGACATGCGCTGCAGATCCAGCACGCGCGCAAGGTTTCCGACGAAGACCAACCGGTCCCCGACGGCCAGTAGCTCGTCGGGTCCGATCGCCGCGATGACCCTGTTCCGGCGCTCGACTTCCACGAGGAAAACGCCTTCGAGGTTGCGCAGGCCCGCTTCGGCGACGGTGGCACCGGCCAGCTCACTGTTGTGGGGGATCGTCATCTCCACGGTGAACTCGCGTTCGGTGCCGGCCAGGCTGTCGCCGGGTGTGGGACGTTTGGGGAGCAGGTGCGGGCCCAGCATCACGAGGAGGGCGACTCCGGCGATGGCGAGGGGCAATCCGATTCCGGTGACCGAGAACAGGCTCAACCTGCCGAGGCCCGCCTTGCCGATGAGATCGTTGACGAACAGGTTGGTCGAGGTCCCGATCATCGTCGTCGAACCGCCCAGCATGATCGCGTAGCTCAATGGCATCAGGTAGTGCGACGGCGATCGTCCGGTGCGTCGACACCAGCGGATCACCCGAGGGGCGAGCATTGCCACCAGTGGGGTGTTGGCGATGAAGGCGGACGCCGCCGCAGACGGTGCGCACGTCCGCAAGAGCTCTCGGCGGGTTTGGACTCGCGTGCCCCTGCCGAGCAGTCGCGAGGTCGCGCCCTCGAAGGCGCCGGTGACATCCGCCGCCCCGGCAACGACGTAGAGCGCGGCGACCACGGCCAGCGACTCGTTGGCGAAGCCTCCGAGAACTTGGCCCTGGTCCACGACCCCCGCCAGATAGAGGGTCAACACCGCGCCGCCCATGACCAGAGGGGGATTGAACCGGTCTCGCACGAGCAGGACTATCGCCACGATGACCACCGCGAGGGTGATCCAGGCATCCGCAGTCATGATCGCTGCCCCTTTTGCCCGCTCGCGCGGGAGGGTCTACGCCGTCCCGCTTTACGCCGTCTCCCGGTTTGCTCAGCCTCGGTTAGGCCAGTAACTGAGTCAATCTAACCGATGCGCTGCGGACGGTGTCGTCGCATCACCGGGACGCCCCACCGCACTCGGGCGGCGCCACCGGAAGGTCCTTGCTATTCGGTCGTCGTCCAGGTCGTGGTGGCCTCCGCCGGAGAGAGGCGTCGTACTGCATCCGCGCTGAAATCGTAAGTCAGCGGCCCCGAATAGGTTTCGTCGATCGTGCAACCAGGGTCCGCCGTGGGATGGCCGGTTCGGTGGGTCATCCTGGTTCCCGTCACCGTGAATCCCGTTATTTCTCGGGCGAATTCGCTCGTGTAGGAGTCCGTCTCCGTTTTCCGCCCACCATGCAGGTGATGGCATCTGCGGTGGCGCGGCGTTCGCTGATTCCACCGGCGTCGGTGGGGGAGGGGGCCGGCGCAGGCGTAGCAGATGCGACCCCCGACGGGCAGCCATGCGCGATCGGGCGCCCTCACGGATCTGACCGGGCGTGATGCCGAAAGCCGCCATCTGGCCGTTCACGGGGTTGAACCCCGGCCTTCCCGGGCCCGGCGGCGCGGTTACGCAGCTGCGGAAAAACCCAGGTGTCCTGTCGCCGGCAGGGCATCCGGAGCGGCTCCCGCAGATGCAAAAAACCCCTCCGGAGCAGGGGTTTTCAATGGTGCGCCGTCAGGGTTTCGAACCCCGGACCCGCTGATTAAGAGTCAGCTGCTCTACCAACTGAGCTAACGGCGCTTTCGGTCGGTCTCGACCGCGTTTGCGACAATAACAGGCATCCCGCCGCAGGACGAAATTGCCGGATGCTCCCAGGATAGCGCAACGGCGGCGGTCCCCGGCGTCGCCCCAGCCCCGCGACGAGCCCCCTCGGTGACCGACTTGTGTCCGAAATCGCCGTCTGCGGCTCGTCACGGCGGCGTCGGCAAACCCCGTAAAATGCTTCCAACCATGCGGGTCAGTGGTGACCGGAGCAGGCAGGACGATGTGAAAGGTCACTCGATGGCGGCTTTGCCGATACGCCGATCGTGGCTGGCTGTGCTGGCCGTCGCGATTGCTGTGTTCGGCGTCTCCTGCAGCGCCGACCACCGGGCGGCGCCGCCGAACGTCATCGTCGACAAGGGCACCCCGTTCGCCGATCTGCTGGTCCCCAAGCTCACCGCCTCGGTGAGCGACGGTGCCGTCGGCGTCACCGTGGACACGCCGGTGACGGTGACCGTCGCCGACGGGGTGCTCGCGTCGGTCACCATGGTCAACGAGAACGGCAGGTCCATCAGCGGCCGGCTCAGCCCCGACGGCCTGCACTGGGCGACCACCGAGCAACTCGGCTACAACCGGCGTTACACGCTGACCGCCAAGGCGCTGGGCCTCGGTGGCGCTGCGAGCCGGCAGATGACCTTCCAGACCAGTTCCCCCGCCCACCTGACCATGCCTTACGTCTATCCGGGCGACGGCGAGGTGGTGGGCATCGGCGAGCCGGTGGCGATCCGTTTCGACGAGAACATCGCGAACCGTGCCGCGGCGCAGAGGGCCATCACCATCACCACCGAACCGCCGGTCGAAGGCGCGTTCTACTGGCTGACCAACCGCGAGGTGCGTTGGCGCCCAGAGCATTTCTGGAAGCCCGGGACCACCGTCGACGTGACGGTCAACACCTACGGCGTCGATCTGGGCGACGGTATGTTCGGCGAGGACAACGTCAAGACGCACTTCACCATCGGTGACGAGGTCGTCGCGACCGCCGACGACAGCACCAAGATGATCACCGTGCGCGTCAACGGCGAGGTCGTGAAAACCATGCCGACGTCGATGGGCAAGGACAGCACCCCGACGGCCAACGGCATCTACATCGTCGGCTCGCGGTTCAAGCACATCATCATGGACTCCTCGACCTACGGGGTGCCCGTCAACTCGCCCAACGGATATCGCACGGAAGTCGACTGGGCCACGCAGATGTCCTACAGCGGCGTGTTCGTGCACTCCGCGCCGTGGTCGGTCGGCGCGCAGGGCCACAGCAACACCAGCCACGGCTGCCTCAACGTCAGTCCCGCCAACGCCGAATGGTTCTACGGCCACGTCAAGCGCGGCGACATCGTCGAGGTCGTCAACACGGTGGGCCCGACGCTGTCGGGCACCGAGGGCTTGGGCGACTGGAACATCCCGTGGCCGGTGTGGAAGGCCGGCAACGCCAACACCTGACGCAGCCGCGCGGCACGGGGCCGGACCTGGCCCACCGGGAATCCGCGATGCACAAGGTCAGAGGGGCTGAATACCACCTCTGACCGGTGGGGTGAGTGACGGGACTCGAACCCGCGACCCCCAGGATCACAACCTGGTGCTCTACCAACTGAACTACACTCACCATGCCGCCGGGCCGGCCCCGGACCGGGGCCAACGAACGGCGACGTCGATACTAGCCGGTCGTTGGCCCGGGGGCCGAATCGTTTGGTTCCGGTGGGTCGCTTTTGTTCGCAAGGTGGGCGGCGACCGCCTCGATTTCGCTGGTAGAGGGGCCCGGCGGCGAAACGAAGGCGGTCCGGCGGTAGTACTGCAACTCCCGGATGGATTCGTGAATGTCGGCCAGTGCCCGGTGGGCCAGGCCCTTCTCCGGCTGGCCGAAGTAGATGCGTGGGTACCAGCGCCGGCAGAGTTCCTTGATCGAACTCACGTCGATCATCCGGTAGTGCAGGAACGAGTCCAGTGCGGGCATGTCGCGGGCGATGAAGGAGCGGTCGGTGGCGATGGAATTGCCCGCCAGCGGCGCGCTCCTCGGTTGTCTGACGTGGTTGCCGATGTAGTCCATCACGATCGCCTCGGCGGTGGCCAGGTCGATGGTGGACGCTTTCACCTCGTCGGTGAGCCCGGAGCGCGCGTGCATGTCGGCGACGACGTCGATCATCGACGACAGCGCGGCGTCGTCGGCGTGGATGACGACGTCGACGCCCTCGCCCAGGATGTTCAGGTCGGGGTCGGTGACCAGTACCGCGATCTCGATCAGCTTGTCCGAACGCAGGTCCAGTCCGGTCATCTCGCAGTCAATCCACACCAATTCGTCCACCACAGCGCTCAGCGTAGGCGCACGCGAGCCGTCGCCCCTGCGTCCCCCTGACAAGTAGGGTGAGTTTGCCGAACGGGTAACGATCGGGAAGAGGGCGCAGCACATGAGCACCGAATCAGCGGCGACACCGGCCCAACGCATCGCCGCCGGCTACACCGTCGAGGGCCGGGCCCTGGAACTGGGCAGCGTCGTCGTCGACGGCGTCGCCGACCCGGCCGCGCGGATCCGCATCCCGCTGGCCACGGTCAACAGGCACGGTCTGGTGGCGGGGGCGACCGGAGCCGGCAAGACCAAGACGCTGCAGCTGATCGCCGAACAGCTCAGCGCCGCGGGCGTGGCCGTGCTGATGGCCGATGTGAAAGGCGACCTCTCGGGTCTGTCGCGAGCGGGGGAGGCCAACGAAAAGACGGCCGCGCGGGCCAAAGACACCGGCGACGACTGGGAGCCGGCGGCGTTCCCGGTGGAGTTTCTGTCGCTGGGTACTGGTGGCGTCGGTGTACCGCTGCGGGCGACCGTTGCCGGTTTCGGCCCGGTCCTGTTGTCGAAAGTGCTGGGGCTCAACGCCACCCAGGAATCGACGCTCGGGCTGATTTTTCATTGGGCCAAGCAGGCCGACCGTCCGCTGGTCACCCTGGACGATCTGCGCGGCGTGATCAGCCACCTGGCCGGCGACGAGGGCAAGGCCGACCTGAAAGATTTGGGCGGGGTCTCGTCGACGACGGCGGGCGTCATCCTGCGGGCGCTGGTGAATCTTGCCGGGGAGGGCGGTGACACCTTCTTCGGCGAGCCGAAGCTCGACCCGCACGACCTGCTGCGTGTCGACGCCCAGGGCCGCGGCATCATCTCGTTGCTGGAGTTCGGCGGTCAATCGTTGCGCCCGGTCATCTTCTCCACCTTCCTGATGTGGCTGCTCGCCGAGTTGTTCGCCGAACTGGACGAGGTCGGTGATGTGGACAAGCCGAAGCTGGTCTTCTTCTTCGACGAGGCGCACCTGCTCTTCACCGACGCCTCCAAGGCGTTCCTCGATCAGGTCGAGCAAACCGTCAAGCTGATCCGCTCCAAGGGCGTCGGGGTGTTCTTCTGCACCCAGTTGCCCACGGACGTGCCCAACGACGTGCTGTCCCAACTCGGCGCGCGCATCCAGCACGCGCTGCGGGCGTTCACCCCCGACGACCAGCAGGCACTCAGCAGGACCGTCCGCACGTATCCCAAAACCGATGTCTACGAACTGGAGTCGGCGTTGACGTCGCTGGGGATCGGCGAGGCCGTCGTCACCGTGTTGTCGGAGAAGGGCGCACCGACACCGGTGGCATGGACGCGCTTGCGCGCACCCCGATCGCTGATGGCCGCGATCGGTACCGACGCGATCGCCGCGGCGGCCAAATCCAGTCCGCTGCAGGACAAGTACGGCAAGACAGTGCAACGAGAGCCGCAGCCGCCGCACGCCCGCTCCGGCTACCCCTCGAGCCCGTCGGACGAACCGGTTCCGCCGATGCCGGAGCCCTTCGAGCCGGAGCGGTCTGGCTTACTGGCAAAGCTGTGGCACGATCCGGAAGTGCAAAGCGCCGTGAACACCGGGATCCGCGAGCTCATCAGAGCCAGGTTCGGCACCGGCCGTCGCAAAGGGAGATAAGGATGGCCGGGCTCGTCGCGAGCGCGGCGCTCGCTACCCGCCGCCCAGCTTCTTGTAAAAGCTGCCGACGATGGGCGCGACGATGGCCCGGGGGGCGTACCCGCTGGCCACCGACATGGCCTTGGATGTCAGTCCCGGGACGATGCGCATCTTGTTGCGTTCCAACGCATCCAGCGCGGCCTGGGCGGTGTGTTCGGTGGAGATCCACAAGAAGTCGGGCACCAGCCTTTCGACCAGCGACGCCTCGGCGTCGTCGGGCAGATCGGTGCGCACCGGGCCCGGAGCCAGCAGCGTCACATGCACACCGGAGCCGCGGAGCTCGCCGCGCAACGATTCGCTGAACGTGTTCGCGAACGCCTTGGTGGCGGCATAGGTCGCGTTGTAGGGAATCGGCGAGTTGCCCGCCGCCGAACCGGAAATCAAGATGCCGCCGGCCCTGCGCGCCACCATGCCGGGCAGCACGGCCAGGGTGAGGTCGTGCACTGCCACCGCATTCAGCTGGACCTGCGCCTTCTCGCCCGCCGGGTCGAGCTTTGTGATCGGACCGAAAGTCGCGGTGCCGGCGTTGGCGCACAGGATGGAGACGGGGCGGGCGGCGAGTTCGTCGCACAGCTTCGCCCGGTCCGTGGGGTCGGCGAGGTCGGCGGGCCGGACGTCGACGGCAACGCGGTACCGGTCGGCCAGGCGGGCCGCCAGCTCGTTGAGCAGTTGCTCGCGTCGGGCGGTGATGATCAGGCTGTATCCGCGCGCCGCGAGTTCGGTGGCCAGCGCCGCACCGATGTTCTGCGAGGCCCCGGTGACGACCGCGCGCGCGTCGGAGCTGGGGGCGGGTACCGGCATGGGCCAATGGTAGTCAGCGAGCGCGGCGGAGCCGGGCGCGGCGGGTCACCTGCCCGTTCAAATTGGGGCTCTTCTGGGAACTCCGTGGGTCATGGGATGGCCGGATAGAGCTGGAGCCCGCCGAGGTGGAAGTAGATCGCGGTCTTGAAGTGCTCGCGG